>NZ_JBBIAR010000130.1:0-9793 GCF_054185165.1 Bradyrhizobium sp. UFLA05-109
TCAGTGGGATCGTACTATAAGCCTTCGGTAGGCGTGACGAACACGGTCCCCACTTGGAGCAACACCAATCCTCCTGCTCGTTAAGGTAAGTTTCCCTGCAGCAAAGTGCCGCTGGCGTCATGCGCGGGATGGGCGTGCGTGGCGTCCTGGTCTACTGCCAGGACTACCGTTGCAGCCACAATATCGCCGTGAGCGCCGATCGCTGGCCGGACGAACTGCGGGTCATCGAACAGCGCTTTACTTGCACTGCCTGCGGACGCCGCGGTGCAGATGTGCGGCCGGACTTCAGTATAGGCCACCGCATCCGGCTATGGGATATCGATGAAGCTCACCGCCGAACGTCCCTTCGCCAACCCCGAAGCCGCATGGGCCGGAGTTCGGCGCAGGCATCAAAATGGCGGTCGAGCGCGGCTGATTCGAGATGCACGAGAGCGGGCACCTATGTACGGCTGATCAACCAAGAGGGCGGCAACTGAGGCGGTCTTACAGTTGAGATACTAAAAGGGTAACGCAGGCGATCAGCGTTGCCGTACTGAGGGTCACCACGACGAGCGCTTGTTCACTACGGGCTTCGAGCTCTTTGTCATCCATAAGGCTCAACGTCCGTTCGCATTCCCGGTTTCATGTCGGCGGTCTTAGACCTCGCGAACTAAGCCACTTGTCGATATGAGCGACCATTTCGTCTAACCTGGCTTTGCGAAGCAGAGCCTCCCGATCGACGCCGGGGGGAAGCAACTTGGCCTTCTCGCGAAGCCGTTTTGCCTCGGTGACGAGGCGTTCGTGAGTGAAACGGAGACGCTTCATTTGCGCTTCTCCATTCTGTTTGAGAAGTCGGGAGAGGCGTTCTCATCACCGATAGATGCCAGAGGCCGCGCGGTGATAATTCTTAACGCCCTCACCGGTGCTTTCGTTCACAACAGGACAGTCGGTGAGCCTCACCCAGTCGAAGACCCGCTAGCGTGAACAGGATCGCGACGTTTTCCCGCATTGATGAACCGTCGATAGGTTTGTAACCCAAGGCGGGGCCGCCGACGCTCTGCAATGGCCAGCGGCCCCTGCCGGCCACTTCCAATTGCCCTGTCTCAACAGAAGCGATGGCCGACATCAAGCAAAGCCCCGCATGATTTTGCGGTTCCACCTTCAGTCATGCGGGGGTAGGCAGCATCTCTGTTAGATTCGCAAATGGCGCACGGAATGCCTAAGTTCTGTGCATGCGTATGGCGTACGAATTCTGTCTTGCGATCGCCGGCCAGCATGTCCCATCGGGACCGGACTGGATCCATGAAGTGAAGCACGATAGCTCCCGAATGCTGGTCATCCGGCAGAACGAGCGCGTGCGCCTGCTGTCCCGCAACGGCAGCGACTGGACCAAACGCTATCCGTGGATCGCCGAAGCCGCGCTGAAGAACCGGCAGAGGCACTTCGTCATCGACGGCGAGGCCGTGATCCTTGGCGTTGACGGCATCCCCGACTTCAATGCGCTGCACTCGCGCAAGCACGACCGCGAGGTCCAACTCTACGCCTTCGATGTTCTCGCCATCGGTGGCGACGATCTACGCGATTTGCCGCTACACCTGCGCAAGACCAAACTGGAGAGACTGCTTGCTCGGAGGCCGGACGGGATCACCGTTGCCCCGTTCGGGCGCGGCGAGATTGGGCCGGACCTATTCCGTGCAGCCTGCCGCATGGGTCTGGAAGGCTTGATCTCGAAACATCGCGATCGGCCCTACCGCGGCGGCCGGCAAAAGTTCTGGATTAAGGTCAAGAATCGCAGCCATCCTGCGATGGAGCGCGAGCTATGAATCTCCTGTCAGAATGCCTGAACACTGCAATGCGGTGGTCGTCCCGCCATGAACTCGCGTCGCCTCATTAGCATCCCTCTCAGCCTGAGAAACGCAGATTACCATACCAGTTGCAGAAGTACGCTCTTCTGCACTGCGACAATATTGAACGTCGATTGGCAGCGATGGGTCAGACTCGGAATAACTCCCGCTGAGCATAACGAGTCCGCTTTACCCCAAACAGCCGACATAAGAGCCGACGTTTCACAAGGTCCGCGTCGGGCCAACTGCGGACTCATGCACTGCAGCGGATATTGCCGCTTCATTCGAGCACTGCGTCGGCATCCACGATGATTGTTTCAGGGATCGTGATCCCGAGGGCTTTCGCGGTCTTGAGGTTCACGACCAGCTCTCTCGCAGGGCGCTCGATGGGGACGGCGTTCCGTAGTCGACCGCTACTGGTCTCGTTCCAGCTTGGTCAGCAATATCTCCTCAAGATCCTCGGGTACGGCGAGGCGCCGGATCACTCTGGGCCAGAGCTCAATAGGCGGCGAGGCAAGCAGGTCCTCAGACAGCGTCACCACGTGAAGATCGTCGTTAAGATGCGTTCTAAGCCCGCAATGCTGTGCACGGCATGCGACACGTGGATGGCATTCGCGATAACGGCAGATGCGACCAAGGTAATGCCCGGCGGTATCAGCGAGGAAGATGTCGGCCCCGAGGTTAATGGTCTGAGCTAATCCCTTAAGGCGCCGGCCGGCATTTGCCAGCGGTGTCAAATCCATCGCCCGCTCAACCGTCACGAGAAGATCGACATCCTTTGGGATAGCCTTAGCGGTGGCCAGAGAACCCAAAAGAGCAATGCGCCGTACACCCGGACAGAGACGCGCAGCCCGCACAAAGGAATGAGCCCCAAGAAGTAACGGCCGGCGCGGCTCGGCAATCGAGGGCGAAGGACCGCGAGGTCGATGCCGCCGCATTTTGCTCATGCGGCATCCTGTACGGAAGGATACATCATAGGCCTTGATATTCGTCGAAGCCGGCTTCGTGCCAAATGCTGTCTAATTCATCACCTATTCCCGAGCCGACCAGCCTTGCGCGTGACCTAAAGGTTCCGAGGCGTTTGGCGCAGGCGTACCGCTCGGTTAACGGCAGATCCAGGACACGTTTCACGGCCTGGTCATACATGCGGATCAGCGCAACAAAGTAACGCTCATCTTCAAAGGCGCAGGACTCAAGGAAGCTCAAAGCCTCCTCGCAATAGAAGATCGACAATTCGGCCAGCCCAGCCGGCTCTCCAATCGCCTTCTTGTAATCCGCGATTGCCTTCTTGCCCTTTGATATCGATACAGCCTGGCTTCTCATCAAGTCAGGGCAAATCCAGCGCGAGATAATCGCCTTGTAAGGACCAAGCTGATCGGAGCCCAGGCCTAAACGGGTATGCAGGAATGCCTTGTTGACCTTGTCCGCAGCATAGAGGTCCTGGACCAACCCCAGGAGGCCAGCGCGGTCGAACGATTGGAGTGCCGCCTTGACGGCCTTCCAGCTTGGCAACGTGCTTTTCTCGTCGGCCACGACCCACAAAATCCTTCAACGACCGTTTTTGGTGCATCAGACTACCAAATGCGAACTGACTTTGGCCAAGGCGACCAATGCGCCTTCGTCCGATGTCCGCTTGGCCCCAAAAGTGATTGATTGTTGCGCGCGCCGAAATGACGCGACGGGCCATTACCGGACTCATGCACCGCAGCAAACGGCATCTCGCCTCTCTAATCGATCACCTCGTCCGCCGAGACGAGCAGGGAGGGCGGCACCGTGAGGCCAAGTGCTTTGGCAGTTTTCATGTTGATCACCAACTCGAATTTGGTCGGCTGCTCTACCGGCAGATCGGCAGGCTTGGTACCTCTGAGAATTCTATCGATGTAGTCGCCTGAGCGACGCATCAGATCGGCGTAATCGGGGCCGTAAACGATCAATCCGCCCGAGGCAAATGTACGGAAGAGGTAGATCGCGGGCAGACGATGGTTTGCAGCAAGTGCGGTCACGCGCGGGGCCTCTCGATTGGCTAGGGTATCGCCAACAACAATCATGGCATCGGCATGCTGGGCGGCAGCCGACGCAAAGGCGGTATCGAGTTCTTCAGGCGTGGTTGCCTCGACGATCAGCAGAGCCAGGCCTAGCTTTGGGGCTGTTTCGGGCACCTCGGTTATTAGTGGCCTGTGCATCGGGTTGCCGGGATTGATCAACACCGCAATCTTCGAAGCGCCAGGAACCAAATCCCGGAGGATTTCTACTTGTTTTCCGATCATATCTCCGGGGGAGGTCGCAAGGCCCGTTATGTTCCCGCCCGGCCTCGACAGGCTTTGCACGAGGCCGATCGCCACGGGATCGAACACAGCCACGAATACGATCGGAATGGTGGCCGTCGCCGATTTCAGAGCTAGAGCTGCCTCTGGCCCGAAGGCAACGAGCAGATCGGGCTTGAGGGCGACAAGCTCCTCCACTAGAGCCGGTAGGCGCTCGGCATGCCCCTCGGCGTTTCGGGAATCAATGATCAGGTTCTTCCCCACAACCCAGCCATGATCGCGCAAGCTGTCCCACCACATCTTCCGAAGTGTCAAGTTAGTCGACGCGGGACTAAGACTGCCGATCAGGCGAGGCTTCCCTTCTGCCCACGAATGCCGTGGGGAAACGAGCAGTGCCGCAGTGCCCGCTATGAAATGTCGCCGCTTCATTCGGTGCTCATCGCAGCTTAAGAGACGGGCGCAGAGTATCAGATCTCGATTGCCGCCGCACAGTGCAAATGCTGCGTCGCAACGCGCGGGACAGCTATGGGTCTTGGTTGTGTGTAAACGGATAGGTCGGCACGCGGCCGTGATCGTCAATCGTTGCAGGCGGCTCATGTTCTCGCGTCGGATCGTTCGATGACGGCCAAAGTGGGTATCGCGACGCGGTATTGCGCTTTTGGACGCACTTTCCGGCCTTCAGGCGGCGCGGATGGCTGCAATCAGGCTCGGTTTGCCGACGATGTTCATCACCCGTGTGAGGTTATAGGCGAGAACATGCAGCGCCATCTCAGCGGCGACATTCCGTAGGCGCTTCATCAGGAAGTGGGTCGCACCCATACGGGCTTTGATCGTGCCGAAGGGATGCTCGACCGTCTCGCGCCGCGTCCGCATGGCGTCGGGATCGGAATCGAGCCGTCTCTGGACCTCCTCGACCACATGCTCATGCTCCCAGCGCGCGATGCGGCGTTCCTTGGACGGCGTACATTGGCTCTTGATCGCGCAGCCTTGGCACGCCGCTGTCGACCAGTAACGGCGCAGCGTCATTCCATGCTCGATGTTGGTGTAGTGATAGGGCAGCAGCTGGCCGGATGGGCAGCGGTAGACGTCCTCATCAGGCAGGTAGGCGAAGTCCTGTTTGCCGAACCGGCCCTCCGCCTTGGCGTTCGACGTCATGGGCTTGGGCAAGGTGACTGCAACGCCAGCCTCTTCGCAGGCTAATATCTCCTCTCCGTCGAAGTAGCCACGGTCGGCGATCGCCTCGAGTTTGTCCACTTCGAGCACTTCTTTGGCTTGCTTCGACATCCGAGCAAGCTGCCCACGGTCGTTGCCTACGTTTATGACCTCGTGCGTGACAATCAGATGGTGTTCGGTGTCCACCGCGACCTGGACATTGTAGCCGACGACACCCGATCCGCGTCCGCTGGTGGCCATCGAACGGGCATCCGGATCGGTGAGCGATATCTGTTGATCCGGCGTGTTGCGCATCTCCGCATCAAGCACTTCCAGGCGGCTCATCTCCTGCTTCAGCCGAGCGATCTTTTCCTTGATTCTCGTCGTCTTGATGCTAATCGCTTCCGATGGCCCCTGCCGATCGGCGCTATCGAGTTGACGCAGATATCGACCGACGCTTTCCTCGATCTGCGCCATCCGCCTCGTCATCTTGGCATGCGTGAAGTTGCGGTCGCGGTTGTTCACCGCCTTGAACTTGCTGCCGTCGATCGCGACGCTTGGGGTCTGCAACAGGCCCATTTGCCGGCATAGTGCAATGAACTTCGTACAAACCTTCCGGATCGCCGCTCCATTGTCCTTCCGGAAATCGGCGATCGTCTTATGATCGGGAGCCAGGCGGGCGATCAGCCACATCACCTCGATATTGCGGCACGCCTCACGTTCTAGACGGCGACTGGATTGCACCCGATTGAGATAACCGTAGATGTAAAGCTTCAGAAGGACTGCCGGATGATAGGACGGCCGGCCTGTCTCCTTGGCGATCACACGCTCAAACCCCATTCCATGCAGGTCGATCGCCTCGACAAACGCATCGATCACATGAACCGCGTTGTCCTTGCTTACCCAATCCTCCAGACATTCCGGCAAGAGCGTCAGCTGGGATCTGTCCGCGCCTTCAACGAAGCGTCCCATCCGTATCCCCCATCAGGAAACGGAGAAATCCTAGCCGACTCGTGGCTTTTCACACAGCCAGGGTCACAAGCCGCCATCGTCAGCCTTTTCCGCCTAATCCGCTCTACCTCTGAAAGCTGACCTCAGACAGCCGCGTCGGAATGCCGAGATGGGCCAGAAGCGGACATCCGCCGCCTTATTCGATCACCTCGTCAGCTAGTGCGAGCAACTTAGCCGGTATCTCCACGCCGAGCGTTCGGGCAGTCTTTAGATTGACCACAAGGTCGAACTTGGTTGGTTGCACCACCGGCAAATTTGATGGCTTTTCCCCATTGAGAATGCGGCCGGCATATACACCAGCCTGATGATACGATGAGGAAACGTTTGCTCCGTAACTTAGCAGCCCACCGGCGACGGGAAACTCGCGCTCCGAATAGATTGTTGGGAGCCTGTACCGTGCTGCCCCTTCGATCAGTCGAGCACGCTGAATACGAAAAAATGGATCAAGGACCACAACTAACGCACCGGCTTTCGCGTGCACAAGGGTCATGAATGCTTGATCGAGACCAGCCTCATTGCTCGCATTGACGACTAGGAGATCACGGCCAAGAGCGCTGGCAGCTGATCGCAAGCTCTTCTCATCAACCTCAGCGTTTGAGCTGGTCGATGTTCCCGTCATGATCGTCCACGTGTCGAACCGCGAGTCGATGGACGAAATCCGGCGCGCCCAGCAGAAAGGGCTGAAGGTCTTCGGCGAGACCTGCCCACAATATCTCACGCTCACCGCTGAAGACCTTCAGGGGCTCAACATGGAGGGCGCGAAATACGTCTGCCCGCCGCCGCCGCGCGACGAGGCGAGCCAGGCCGCGTGCTGGGAAGGCATACAGACTGGCGTGTTCTCGGTGTTCTCATCCGATCATTGCCCATTCCGCTACGACGACCCGCAGGGCAAGCTCGCGCCCAAGGGGCGCACCAGCTTCGGCTGGGTGCCGAACGGCATCCCGGGCGTCGCCACGCGGTTGCCGATCCTGTTCTCCGACGGCGTAGTGAAGGGACGCATCGATATCAATCGATTTGTCGCGCTCACCTCCACCAACCATGCCAAGACTTACGGACTCTACCCGCGGAAGGGAACGATCGCTGTGGGCAGTGACGCAGACATCGCTATCTGGGATCCGAACAAGCGCGTGGTGATCACGCACGATTTATTGCAGGACGGCTCGGACTATACGCCCTATGAAGGGCGCGAAGTCACCGGCTGGCCGATCCTGACAATGGTCAGGGGACGGGTCGTGGTCAGAGAGGGAGAACTGCTCGGTTCGCGGGGACATGGTTCGTACCTGGCGCGCAACAAGTCTTTTCTTGCGACCGGCGGGCAAGCAGCGAGGGGAGACAGCCGCACAGCGGACTCGGCGTATTAGATGATGCCTTTCCAGCGGTTGCCGTCGGACTGATAAGCTGTCTACGAAAGGCCAATCAGGCTGACCCGCCTTGCTGCCGATCGTGGTCTATGCCGCCTAGAAGCGGCTGCGGCAGACACTGATCAATTTTTCGTAGAACGCGATCAAGCTCACGCAAGCCGGCAGCGTGCAGTTCGTGGTGCACTACCGCAGCCCGGTCGCCGAATATCCAGCAAGCGTGTACCAGGGCGCAAGCACACATCGTCGAGAAGAGGATCGGTAGCTAGAGCGGTCACCGTGGCAAAAAATGCGTGATAACTCTTTGCCAAGGCGTCATGACCTTGGCGTTCGAATGCCCGCAGTCGCTCCGCCTCGCTGCTCGACAGTTCTGCTGGAGACACAGCAATCCCCCCTCGGACGCAAGACCGCTCGATGGTAGCAGCTCCCGGGTACCGGTGAAATCTGGATCTCCCGCATTGGCCCCTTCGGCGACCTCGAAATCCGCAGTGACGTCTGCTTTGCGCCAAAAAGAGAGCCGCCCTCAACGCGCTGAGACCTGATGATCCGACTGCCTCATGGAGAAGTTTCTTAGCGCTTACGCTGCTCCGACGGGCTATGCCCAAATCGCCGCCTAAAGGCGGTGCTGAAGTGCGATGAGCTCCTGAAGCCGCAACGATAGGCAACCTCGGTCACCGACAAGGACCTCAACTCCGGACGGGTCAGCATATCGTAGCAGCGCTGCAGACGGCGGTCCAGGATCCACTCGGAGACCGACGCCTCCGTGAGCCTGAAGAGATAATGCAGGTGCCGGAGCGAGACACCGTTGTTCTTCGCGATCCTCTCCAGCGAGAGATCCGGATCGATCAGGTGCTCCTCGATCCAGGCCTTGACGGATCGCAGGCGCGCCTTCTGGGCGGTCGCATCTTCCGAAAGCTCATCCCTGTCGCCCATGTCCAAGGCAAGCGCCAGGACGTCCGTGAGCTCATCGCCCAGCCGGGCGCGCGCGACCTCATCGAGCGGCGAGCCTTCGGAGGCGAGCGTCGCACAGAACTCGGCCGCAATCCGCCCAAGCTCCCGTCCCGTCGCCATGGTCATCGCGACAGGGATCTTGCTCGCGTTAAACCGCGAGGCGAACTCCACGCGCGGAATCTCCAGATACAGCGACCGCACCTTGCCCATGCACTCCAGGTCATAGGCCTCGGAGGCCGAGAAGATCGCGCCGACGCTGGGATTGGTGAGCAGCGCCCGCCCGGCCTGGAGGACGTTGATTTGTCCCTGCTGGACGAACTCGACATAGTAGCAGTCCTTGTCGAGCTTCGCGATGTGGCGCTCGCGCCGCGTGATGCGCTGCTCCGACAGCAGGACGTCTGTCATCGTGACGGCACCGAACTTCGCTTCACGGATGAAGCCCTGATAGTCCGAGCGCTTCTCCGCGTTGACGTCGAAGCACCCTGAACGCGCGGAAACCGATGGTGCTATCGGCTTCTCGGATGGCCTTCGTATCCGCTCGGCCTAGCTTAGCGCGGTGTGCAACCAGGTGAAGGTCAACTGTCAGTTTACTTTTGGCTGGCGAGCTGTGCGTTGTACTCGCGTAAAAAAGTAAACAAGTCTGCCAAATGCAGTTTTTTCCCTTATCTGGCCCCCGGGCGACGTCCAGGACCGTATCGCGTCGTATCGGCGCTGATATCCTGATGCTAGATTTCAGAACGGCAGCGCGCGGTGACCTCATGTACATAGTCCTTCGCAAGTACACCAAGGTTCGTTCGGTTGCGGACGCTGCTCGCCGCGCCAAGAGCGGCATCGGTCAGATCCTGAGGCAATCGCGCGGATTCAGATCTTACTACGTGCTGGATGGGGGCGGCGGCGTTGGTGTCGCTGTGATGATATTCGAGGACCGCGACAGCGCGAATGCAGCGAACGCTAAGATACTGGAGTTTGTTCAAGCAAGTCTGCTTGACCTCGATCTTGGAGATCCCGAAATCACTGCCGGGGACGTTTTAGTGAATATAGAACCTGATGTGTCCTCGGTCACAAAGGATTCGTAATCGCCCCGAGCTTGTGTGGGGTGCCGCCCCTATCAGCTGCTGTCGATCTCATCAACCAGTTCGCCAAGGTGAACTACTACGTAGTCGCCCGTGAAGAACTGACGCGCCGCCCCGGCCCAAGCGATGTGTTGAGCCGGGACGGTCTCGATAAAGGCTCG
>NZ_JBBIAR010000131.1:0-8356 GCF_054185165.1 Bradyrhizobium sp. UFLA05-109
CAGCAATCGTTGCATCATCGCAATTTTCCCAATGCATGGACCACAATCTGGACCGCACTAGTCGCGGGAATCTGAAATAATTGCGCGTCGACAGTAACCCCGTCCGGAAAAATGAAGGGGGAATGAAACGATATCCCTTTGCCGCCCAATGTAAACCGAAATTCGGCGCCGCGCCCGTCGCCTTGCCGGTTGCGGCCGAATGAAGCATGTTATGCCGCATTGAATGTGACGTGTGCATACTCCCGATCGTTCGAGCCGACCGGAGATCACGACATGAGATCCGCTGTCTTGTCCGTGTTTTTGCTATTCGCGCTGGTTGAATTTGCGAGTACTGCAGCGAGCGTCGAGCGAGGGCTGAGCAACGGCCCGTCTGCCGACCCGCCTTCCGCGTCATCCGATACCAGGGTAGCTCAGCAGAGCGCCAATCCGGAGCCGGGAGAGCTAATTCGCGATTGCGACAATTGTCCCGAGCTTGTGATCGTGCCGCCGGGCGAGTTCGTGATGGGATCGAATGACACGCCCTATGAGAAGCCTGAGCACCAGATCAGCATTCGCAAGCCCTTCGCCATTGGCCGCCGCGAGGTGACGTTCGCGGAATGGGATCAGTGCGCGGATATTGGTGCGTGCAAGGTGCGCCCCGAGGATCACGGCTGGGGACGTGGCGACCGGCCGGTTATCAATGTCAGCTGGGAGGACGCCAAGCTGTTCGTTGCCTGGCTGTCGCAGAGAACCGGACAAAAATACCGTCTGCCCAGTGAGGCGGAATGGGAATATGCCGCGCGTGCGGGAACCAGAACGCCGTTCTGGTGGGGCAAGGACATCGGCACTGGTCATGCGCAGTGCGACGGCTGTGGCAGTCCGATCAAGCAGCAGGTCGTGCCAGCGGGCTCGTTCCGGCCAAACGGCTTTGGGCTCTATGACACATCGGGTAATGCTGCGGAATGGGTCGAGGACTGCTGGAACGACTCCTATCGCAATGCGCCGAAGGATGCCTCGGCCTGGACGTCGGGCGACTGCCGCCTGCGGGTGCTGCGCGGGGGCAACTTCCTCAGCAAGGGCAGTGACGTCAGATCGTCGGCGAGGTTTCGCTACGACGTTGACGTCCGCTATTACGCCAACGGCTTTCGTGTCGTGCGGGAGTTGCAGTAGTCATGGCGCTCGCGGGAATGATGCGCTCGATGGTTGCGGTACTACTCTTGTTGGCTGCGGCTAGTCCCGCCGCTTGGGCGCAATCCTACTCCACCAGTGGGCACATCGGTTATCTCCACGAGTGGGAGATTGCGGGAAGTCTCGCGAAAGCGGCAACGCGCCCGGCCGCGGACTATTCGGGAACGGTCACGCTGCGGCATGTCGGCCTGTGCAGCGTCAATGGCGTCGAGCAGAAGCAGGCACGCGTCCAGGTAAAAGTTTCGTCCGGACGGCTGGAAGGCATGTTGATCATGGACGACGATGAATGCCGTATCGTCGCATCCGGATCATCAGGCTCGGGGCTACTGACGTGTCGCAACGGACAAGGCGTTCCGATCGATCTCCTGATTGGCAACGCGGTCGCGACCGAGACGTCCGACCGCGCCATTCCCACCCCTTGAACGGGTCGCGCGACGACTGTCCGTAAGAGACGTGGTGATCGACCGCGCATTGAGACCCGAGCGCGCCTTCTGATCACGCGCGACGTTCGAAGGCCGAGATACGGAAGCGCTGTTTCAGCGGCGCATGTCGATCGCGCGCACATGTCCTGGTTCAGTCGCGAGTTCCAACGCATTCGAGTACCGCTCGCTGGGGCGATGCGAATGCAAGAGCGCTCTGCTTCATCATGCGTGACTCCGCGCACAGAGTTCGGTGCCGACGAGGCCTATGTCAAATCATCGAACGGCAATCACGCGGTTCGACTTCACCCAAAGGGAAAACACTATGTTTCGCTCCATCCTCCTCGTCTCGGCGGCCGTGCTCTCGCTCGCGTCTTCGGCCTATGCCGGCAACTCGTCCTCGATCGTGCAGAACGGCAACAACAACGGTGCCGAGACCTTCCAGCGCGGTCGCGACAACGACAGCCAGGTCGTTCAGTTCGGTAACGGCAACGGCGCCGCTGTCCACCAGGTCGGCCGCAACAACAACGCCGGTATCGGCCAGAACGGTGACGGCAACTGGGCCGGTGTGTTTCAGCGCCGTCACTAAGCCGGTAGCTGAGCGATCCCACATCGCGCGGAAAGGAGTCGTGCCGGGCCGGTCCCTCACACTCCTTTCCGTCTCGCAAACCTCGAAAGGACCACATCCATGAGAAAGCTTCTGTTGATTGCCAGTGCCGCGCTGAGCCTGGTCTCCGCTCCGGCATTCGCCGGCGGCATCACCGCCTGCGTGCATGCGAGGACCCAGATCGGCAACGGCGCGAGTGACAGCGTCAGCCAGAACTGCCAGTACAACATGAACGGCCAGGTACAGGCCGGCAACGGAATGTCGGCGACCGCACGGCAGTCCGGGACGAGCAACAGTTCGAGCCAGCTGCAGCTCGGAAACGGCAACTTTGCCGGAACCAGCCAGCATGGCCGTGACAACAGCGCAGGCGCCATGCAGGTCGGCGATGGCAACCGCGTCAGGGTCCATCAATGGTGAGGCCGCTGGCCAATCGGGCCAGCGGTACGGCGATTGGGCGGGTTTCGGCCTCGCCCAACGCACACATCATCGTCAAGGAGGTACACATGAAGCCCATTCAACGACAGTCGGTTGTGCTTGCGGCAATGTTGATGGCTGCGCTGGCGAGCGCGTCCGCGCGGGCGGAGACGACGTCCGTGAACAACGGCAGCAATTCTGCCACGATCACCCAGAGCGGCGACCCATCCAAGACCGAGAAGCAGGTCAAAACGGCCCCCGGCTACACCAGCATCGAGCAACATAACGGCGGCAACTCGGCGACGATCATCCAGAGATCAAAACCTGGCGCCGGCGATCCGACCGACGCCGAGGGCGGCAAAAGCCCGGATGCGCAGGCAGCCCCCGGCGAAGCCGATGGCGATGCCGATCGCGATCCCCCGCCGACCGACGCAGACGTCTACCGGCAGATCCGCAAAGGCGCCTCGCCGCAATCGCAGCAGACGCTCGACAGGTTGATGAAAGCCCTGGGACTGCAAAACAAGATGTGACCCGCTTCGGCGGCCTTCCATGAACTGCGTCGTCGATCGCGCGAGTACATGGCCACTGGAACCTCGTCGCATGCACCACGTGCACGCGACGGTTCCAGCCATCAAAGAACGAGACGTGTCTTGAGGCGAGCCGCCTCGGCGGCCTTGAGTGTAGCGCGAATTCCGCAACAGGATACCGGTGCGCCTTTCGCGGCTCGCAAAGATTTCAAAAGATTTCAGATGCTGTCACTTGGCCGCAACAGCCAGTCCTCTCGTATCGGGTAATATGCGAACAGCTGGAAGCTTGATGCAATCCTCGGCAGGGGTGGGCAATGAATGGCGAGTCGGCCAAGCGGGCATGGCTTGGATATGCGGTCGGCGCGGCGGTCGTGTTGCTCGGCGGATCGGCCAGTGCACAAACCGGATTCGTCGATACGACCGGCTTCGGGTTTGTGCCGCTTAACGGACCGATCGCGCTGAACCAGGCGTTCGGCGACGGGCGGAACATTGCCGGCATCGTCCAACTGGCGCCGAATCCCACGGCAACCGTCAACCAGAACGGCTTTTACAGCCGCAGCGCAATCATCCAGGTCGACGGCACCAACACCGCGAACATTACCCAGGTCGGCGATTTCAGCCACGCTTACGTCATTCAGGTTGGACCGACTAACGCCTCCGCCGTCGCGCAGACGGGCAACAATACATCTGCGATCGTCATTCAACTCCCGGCGTCCACGATCACCGCGGCCGGAACGGGATACCTTGAGCGCATTGCGTCGAACCTGCTATTTGCACCGGAAACTGCAGCGGCGCTGCCGAGCATGGCCCAAATCAGCGCGCAAGGTTTCTCGCGCGACTTGTTGTCGCAGCTCGACACCGGCCGTGGCGAGGCCTGCGTCGATCAGCCTCTGCCCGTCAAGGCACCGTCGCTTCCCTGTCGAGCTTCAGTGTTCGTGCAAGCCAACTATCGGCATGGCGATCATGCGGACGCCTTCGGATCGACTAGATACAGCTATGATTCGGCCGGCGTCCTCGCCGGTGGCAAGTTTTACGTGACGCCGAACCTCACGATAGGACCGACATTCGGCTACACGCACATCGCCTCGGATCTCAAGCAAGGGCTGGGCTCGACGGATCTCGACTCTTTCCATCTCGGAGGCTTCCTGGCCTACGACACCAGCTCGCTGTTCGTTCATGCGATCGCGGCGTACGGCTGGAATCAGTTCGACGTCTCTCGTACCGGCTTTTTCGGACCGATCACGCCAAACACCGACGCGAATAGTTCGGTTGCCGCAATCAAGGCCGGTTACCTCTTCGATCTCGGCACCGTGCGGCTCGGTCCGATTGGCGGGTTCACCTACACGGACACCCACGTCAAGGGTTATTCCGAGGCCGGCGATCCATTCCTGACCCAGACGGTCGCAGATCAGTTTCTTCAGTCAGCGGTGGTTAGCGGTGGCGTGCGCGTACAACCGCAATTCGCCGTGTTCGGCCCAAGGACCGACGTCTTCTTTGACGTGACCGTAGAGAAGGACCTGCGCAATTCCATGCCCATCCTGCACACTGCGTTCACGCTCGCGCCGGACGTCCCGATCTTCACACCGGTACGTCCGATCCGGGATGCCTATGTCCGTATGTCTGGCGGCCTCGGGTATAACTTCGCGCCCAATGCGCGCTTCAATGTTGCAGCCGAGGGAATTGTCGCCAACAACGGCTCCAACAGTTTCGGGCTGAACGCCGGATTTCGATACGGCTTCTGAATCGCCGCATCTGAAATCTGAAGGCCCCCCGAACCCTTTCCCGGCCGGAGCGACTTTTCATTGCCGCATTGCGATCGGCGATTTTTGTTGCGTCTATCTGCTGGCAGGGCAGTGCAGCGGCGGGCAGCTTCAAGGCACCATGAGCCGTCCCAGGGTCAACTCATCGTTGGCCGCCAAATGTCATTGCGAGCATGAACAAAAACAAGGACGTCTCAAAGCGCGACAATTGACGAGAGATTGCACTTTTGGATTTCGTACAGCCAGACTAAGTTGACTATCCGATCATTTCGGCTGTGTGCAAATCCATTGCAATCTTGTCTCGCGCAACGGCGTAGCTGGCGGGCGCTGATGGATACGACAAGCAAGACGGTCAACCTTGCTCTACAAGGCGGCGGAGCACATGGCGCATTTGCCTGGGGCGTCTTGGATCGCCTCCTTGAGGACGATCGGATGTCCTTCGAGGGAATCTGCGCGACGAGCGCCGGCGCCATGAACGCCACGGTTATGGCGTATGGCTTGACAATCGGCGGGCGCGAGGGAGCAAAACGCAGTCTTGCGGATTTTTGGCGACGTATCAGTGAAGCTGCGGCGTGGGGGCCACTGCAGCCGTCCCCATTCGATCGCCTATTGCAGACAGGCTCGATCGAGAATTCTCCGGCGTTCATATTCTTCGATATGATGACGCGACTTCTGTCGCCTTATCAGTTCAATCCGTTGAACTACAACCCGCTGCGCGACGTGCTCGAGAAGACCATCGATTTTGAGCGGTTGCGCAGAGAGAACGTCGTCAAGCTGTTCCTTTGTGCGACGAATGTGCGCACCGGAAAAGTGAAGATCTTCGAGAATGATGAAGTGACGGTGGCGGCCGTTCTCGCTTCCGGGTGCCTTCCGCTCTTGTTCCAGGCTATCGAAATCGATGGCGAAGCTTATTGGGACGGCGGCTACATGGGAAATCCTGCAATATTCCCGCTCATTTATGACTGCCAATCCACGGACATCATAGTCATTCACATCAACCCGATCGTGCGTGAGGCGATTCCTCGCACGTCTGGCGACATACTAAATCGACTGAACGAAATCAGCTTCAATTCGTCGCTGATGCGCGAAATGCGGGCGATTGCGTTCGCCAACAAGCTCGTCAAAAGAGGTACGCTGGGTGACGAAATAAAGACGATGCTAATTCACGCGATCGAGGCAGAATCGTTCATGAAAGACCTTGGCGTCGCCTCCAAGTATAACGCGGACTGGGAGTTTCTCATTCATTTGCGCGACGTAGGACGTTCTTGCGCTGAGGCGTGGTTGGCGACGAAGTTTTGTCATGTCGGCGCGCGTTCGACCATCGATGTTCACGCGAGATACTTGTGAGCGCGACGAAGCCTCAGTTGTCTGCGCTCGGCGCCTTCTGATCACGCGCGACGTTCGAAGGCCGAGATACGGAAGCGCTGTTTCAGCGGCGCATGTCGATCGCGCGCACATGTCCTGGTTCAGTCGCGAGTTCCAACGCATTCGAGTACCGCTCGCTGGGGCGATGCGAATGCAAGAGCGCTCTGCTTCATCATGCGTGACTCCGCGCACAGAGTTCGGTGCCGACGAGGCCTATGTCAAATCATCGAACGGCAATCACGCGGTTCGACTTCACCCAAAGGGAAAACACTATGTTTCGCTCCATCCTCCTCGTCTCGGCGGCCGTGCTCTCGCTCGCGTCTTCGGCCTATGCCGGCAACTCGTCCTCGATCGTGCAGAACGGCAACAACAACGGTGCCGAGACCTTCCAGCGCGGTCGCGACAACGACAGCCAGGTCGTTCAGTTCGGTAACGGCAACGGCGCCGCTGTCCACCAGGTCGGCCGCAACAACAACGCCGGTATCGGCCAGAACGGTGACGGCAACTGGGCCGGTGTGTTTCAGCGCCGTCACTAAGCCGGTAGCTGAGCGATCCCACATCGCGCGGAAAGGAGTCGTGCCGGGCCGGTCCCTCACACTCCTTTCCGTCTCGCAAACCTCGAAAGGACCACATCCATGAGAAAGCTTCTGTTGATTGCCAGTGCCGCGCTGAGCCTGGTCTCCGCTCCGGCATTCGCCGGCGGCATCACCGCCTGCGTGCATGCGAGGACCCAGATCGGCAACGGCGCGAGTGACAGCGTCAGCCAGAACTGCCAGTACAACATGAACGGCCAGGTACAGGCCGGCAACGGAATGTCGGCGACCGCACGGCAGTCCGGGACGAGCAACAGTTCGAGCCAGCTGCAGCTCGGAAACGGCAACTTTGCCGGAACCAGCCAGCATGGCCGTGACAACAGCGCCGGCGCCATGCAGGTCGGCGATGGCAACCGCGTCAGGGTCCATCAATGGTGAGGCCGCTGGCCAATCGGGCCAGCGGTACGGCGATTGGGCGGGTTTCGGCCTCGCCCAACGCACACATCATCGTCAAGGAGGTACACATGAAGCCCATTCAACGACAGTCGGTTGTGCTTGCGGCAATGTTGATGGCTGCGCTGGCGAGCGCGTCCGCGCGGGCGGAGACGACGTCCGTGAACAACGGCAGCAATTCTGCCACGATCACCCAGAGCGGCGACCCATCCAAGACCGAGAAGCAGGTCAAAACGGCCCCCGGCTACACCAGCATCGAGCAACATAACGGCGGCAACTCGGCGACGATCATCCAGAGATCAAAACCTGGCGCCGGCGATCCGACCGACGCCGAGGGCGGCAAAAGCCCGGATGCGCAGGCAGCCCCCGGCGAAGCCGATGGCGATGCCGATCGCGATCCCCCGCCGACCGACGCAGACGTCTACCGGCAGATCCGCAAAGGCGCCTCGCCGCAATCGCAGCAGACGCTCGACAGGTTGATGAAAGCCCTGGGACTGCAAAACAAGATGTGACCGGTCTCGGTGCCAATGTCGCCGCCACCACCCCTCACTTCCCGCAGCCGTTCGACGGGACTATGCGCGCCATTCCGAGTCTTACGGCCAGGCAAAACGGAAGACATCAGATGCACAAGATGATTGTAGCCATGGTTCTGGCCTCAGCGTCCGCTCACAGCGCGGGTTCATTCGGACTGACGGTGGCCTCAGCCGGCGATCCGATCACCGGACCACAGTTCACAACCACGACCAAGCCAACAGGGACGCAGGATCCTGGGGCCAGCCCGGTTGTTCCGTCCAATCCGCAAACTCCATTAGAGAGGCACTGCACGACCCCGGGAGGCAAGACCTTTAAGTGGTCTTTCCCAAATGTGCCATTTGGAGTCGCGCGATGCACTTGAGACGGCGTGATGGCTACGACGGACATGCGCCTGCGCGAACATCGCTCCGGCAAACGCACGTTGGATGATCGCGGTGATTACCGCGTCTACGCCCTGACGAAAAATCAAGTATGATGGCAGCCGCGATGGCATGGCATCCACTCAGTGCGACTTGCCGAGCACGAATGCGAAAGGCAGCACGAAGATCTCGTCGCCGGCCTCATCGCTGACATGCAG
>NZ_JBBIAR010000132.1:0-7863 GCF_054185165.1 Bradyrhizobium sp. UFLA05-109
TCCTGCAAAATCGAATACTAATCAGGACCAATTCTGCTTATTTCTCAGACCGATCCGTATTCTTCACGGATGACTCTTGAGAGAAACGCAGCGCCATCGCCTGGGTATGACGACGGAACACCCGCGACAATTCCGCTAGTGTGGTTGCCGCTCTAGCGCCCAAAGACGGTGAAGCGACCAGGAATAGCCCGATATCAATTGCCTCGGATGCCAGTCGCATCTGGTTATCCAAAATGAATTTGCGTACGACAATTCCGCCCATACTATGACCGACGAAGATAATGCGATCTTGCAGCCACAGCTTCTCCAGATCAAAGCGAGCTTCTAGCGTTCGGGCTGCGTCACCAATGCTGTACGTTCCCGATCCCAAGCTAGTTCTGTAGGTAAATACATATACACCGTATCCTTCCAGCTCTGGGTCGTCGATCAAGAGCTGCGGCCACGATGGGCTCCCCCATGCCCCCTCACCGTCAGACAGTATTCCATGAGCGAAAACGATCGACGCTGCACTCGGAGGCTTGCGAAGGCAGTGTAGTCCGTACGGTCTAACTCGGATCTCGGCCCTATTGCTCATTTGAGCCTCCTCAGACCAAGCCAACTTGAGGTGAGGATACCACAACTTGTGGCTTTCTAAGTCGGATGAATCACTCCAAGAGCGGTACTTTCCAAATTCTTCAGCCCAACGGTTCGTGGCTTAGCGGCCAATCTGTCCCGCCTCGCACAAAAGAGCATTTGCAAGGTTAGCCACCTCTTAGCCCCCAACCTCATCGCAAACATGGTAGCTGTGGCCTGCTTGCCATAATCCTTGGATCATCTGAACCGACGTCCCCATGTCCCCATGTTGCGGGCACCATTTACAGCCTCAGACATTTCTATGCAGTCAATGCGCTGCGGAACGTCATCGGCGTCTTCGAGGTAGCCCGCAACATGGGCACTTCAGTTCAGATGATCCAAGGATTACCGCAAGCAGGCCACAGCCGCCGTATTTGCGATGAGGTTGGGGGATTAACCGCAAGGTGAGGCTAGTTTTCTTGTGGCCAACAACCTTGAAGGGTGCGTATTCTGAACCACCCGATTCAAGAATACGTGCGTCGATCAAGACGTGGCCACGAATCTAGCCAGCGATTACCCGAGCAAAACGGATCAATGATGGACATTTCCATATTGCCAGCTGAAGAGGTCAATAACATTTGGTTTAAGGCCACAAGCTCCAATGCAGCCATTGTTTTTGTGCACGGTGTACTATCGAGCAGTCGTACCTGCTGGCTTTATGAAGAAAACAAGAAGCCCCTGGCTTACTGGCCGGATCTAATCAACGCTGACCCGCGATTTGGCAACATCTCGATATTCTTGGGGGGATATGATTCGAGCGTTGACTCCGGCGGTTATGAAATAAGAAGTTGCGTTGATGAGTTGTTTAGCGCCTTGAAGAGGACCGACAGAAAAGGCGTTGCTTCTCCCTTGCTGAAATCCAAAATCACGTTTGTATGTCACAGCATGGGGGGCATTGTAGTACGCAGTATGCTTGAGCGATATCCAGAGTTCTTTGCAACAAAAGAAATTGGATTGGTACTCATAGCGTCCCCCACGTTTGGCTCCGAGTATGCAAACAGCCTCAGTTGGTTGATTGAATTCTTCAATAACCAGCAGGGGGTTCACCTGCAGTTGGGCGATTGGAGTCTCGAAGATCTCGACAATCGATTTCGGGATCTAAAAGAGAGCAAAAAAATACCGGCGCTATCAGGAATCGAATTTTACGAAAACAGGTTCATTGCTCACGTCAAATGGCTTCCAATCGCAGCCTCAAAACCCATCGTCAACGTCCGATCTCAAGGGCGTTACTTCGGAGCTCCCAAGCAAATCCCCAAGAGCGATCATTTCTCAATTTGCAAACCGAAGTCTGACTCGGCAATCGTTCATGAATATCTATACGATTTCCTACGTGACCATAACTTACTTCCGTCAGGCGAACCTCCAGCTGCCGGCGAAGAATTGCTGTCCCAAAAAAGGAAAGCGATAACCTCTCCCGAGGAGAACGCTGAAGGTCAATTACCGACTCCAAATCTTCAGTATTCCGTTACTCGTGCATCAGCTATGGCTCAGGTGCTTGAGCTTTGGAAGCGGCACTCCGTCTTATGTGTTGCGGGGCTGTCTGGGAATGGAAAGACGCACCTTGTCTCGCAATTGGTGGGCCAACTCTACGGAGCTAAAAAGCGAGAGGATGCAATTTGGTTCGAAGCATTGAAAGGTGACACGGTTGAGACCCTATTGGCGGCTTGCTCCAAGTATCTTCCCGAACGGACGGCCGAGTCCGCAGCGGGTCAATGCAAACAGCTTATTCAAGCGGTGGTCGAAAATCAGCTAGTTCTGATAATTGATGACTTCCACAATTCGGATCGAGAATCTTACTTGCCGCTATTGAGAGCAGCAGCACGGCAAAGTCCCCCGACAAAACTTGTACTTATCTCAAGGTTATATCCAGATGAGTTAGTCGGTCAGCCTTCCACAGCTGTCTTCCATTTGGGGCTATTCACCGAAGAAGAGGCGGCGACACTTGTTCAGCAACGAGGCTTACCGAACCTTCCATCTGAGCTGCTCAAAGAATTGTGGACGAAGACTGGCGGGTTACCATTAGCCATAACTTGGTTTTGCACCCTAGTTAAGGAGTTCGGCTATGCGCCAAGAACAGCACTAACCGGAGAGCTGGCTGGCATCGATAGACTTCGCCAGTGGTTTCAGGAAATCAATTCGCTTGTAAGCGAAGAAGCTGCAAAATTGCTGCGGCTTTTATCGCTAACCGACGGGTCGTTCGATAGGAGCGTGGTGAGATTGTTGTCACGTGAGATTCTCGGAATAGATAGCCCAGAGATATTCTACTCTTTGAATAGAGCGTTTCTCGTTGAATCATATGGGGCGGATAAGTGGCGAGTTCACGATCTCGTTGCCGATTTGTGCCGGGATAGCCTCGACGAGAAGGTCGCTAGCGCGGTCCATCGGACGCTGGGGAATTTTTATAATCAGATATCGTCGGGATGGCGGGCAAGGCCAAAAGATGAGGCGTCGCTTCAAAACAAGATAAGAGCTTGTAAACACTTTGCTCAGACAGGATATATGAAATTTGAGGCGGAGCGTTTAGTTAAGTTGATTGTTTCCGAGTTGAAGCGAAAAGGTTACTACAGGCAATTGATCGATCTAATTCGGCCACTGAGGCACGCAGGTGGCGATAAATGGTTAGACTATCATTTCGGTCATTGCTTTTTGATACTTCGTCATATCCCTGAGGCGATTGATGTCGCTGAAGAACTGATTCACGGTGACGTCTCCGACGATTCGAATCTGAGGCTTGCTTCATACAGGTTGTACGCAGAGGCAATTCATGCCAGCGGCGATTCGATATTTGCCGAAAGAGTCTTATCTAACGCGATAGCTACAACTAGCACGAGATCACTCAACGCCGTTACGGGGCGCCAAGCCCAGATGATCTTGGCTGGTCTAGAGATCAAGAATGGAAAAATATCGGTAGCTAGGGGAAGATTGGATTCGTCGTTGAAGCAAGCTGAGGCAGAATCTGATGAACGGGGTGCTGCCGTTGCGAATACCTGGATCGGGATTTCTCAGTTGATTGAGAACAAGCTGATCGACGCCGAGCGATCTCTTTCATTAGCAGAGATTTCGTTTGAAAAGGCTCGTGATATGCGAGGCCTAGCCTGGGCTCTAACGAAACTCGCCGAGGCTAAAGCCAGGCTGTCAAAGCCTCAGGATGCCTTGGTGAAGTTAAGATCGGCCTCACAGATATACGACGAGCTGGACATTTACGATCCCGAGTATCTTGCTAGCCTGCAGCGTATCGTCTCGGATGCCGATCATGAAGAAAATCTATCCGAGTTTGTCACGAAGGAGTTGTCGAGCAGGAAACGGGAGCAACCGAAGATCTATCAGTGAGGGTTCAACAAGCCATAAGCACCGTTTGGACCACCCACTAAATCATCGTGCCGCTTGCAAGCCAAGCGACGCAGCAGACGGTTTGGCTAGAAAAACTTGGCAACCCCGCTACTGGTACCTACAGTTTAGTTAGACTGAAGGCGAATGTGATTCTTCTAATCTGGATATGACGATAGCGATATCTTCAACAACGCCCTGCGTTCCACCGCTCACGAAGAGGATAACCGCTTTCGCCTTCGCAATCGCCCGTCCGCCATCATTGAGCCGGACCATCTGTACCGCATCGGGATTCACGAAAACGGGGTCACCGTCTGGCGCTGTTAGTTGTGCGAATTTCATGGTCGATCCTTTTTTCGCCTTCGCCACCCTCCTTCCACTTCTAAGTGGTGAATGCATTGCGAAACGGGTCGGGGTGTTAGAGGTCGCACGCAACATGGGAACGTCGGTTCAGATGATTCAAGAGTACGGCAAGCAGGCCACAGCTGTCGATCCGAGAATGCTACGGCAAGCAGGTCACAGCTAAGGTGTTTGCCGCCAGACTAGGAGATTGAGCCCATAGATTAGGGTCACTTCCACTACGCAATTGACGGCTGAAAAATTCGTCCTAAGATTGTTGGGCTTTCTTGCATATTGCGTCGAGGCGCGATTATCCATGAAGCGGGTTTGCTTGCTTCTTTTCGTTTTTGGGATGCTATCCGGCGTGTTCGTCGGTCCAATTTCAGCAGATAGTGTACTCGCAGGCATCGCCGTCCCTAGTCCTGTCGTCAAAGCTCCGAGCCTTAACGTCCTTAGCGTCGGCATCAGCAAGTATAATTATCTAGCTAGATTGAGAACCCCAACATCGGACGCCCAGCTTCTCGTGTCGACGCTTGCAATGATGAACGATCGTCTGACGCTCAAGTCGGCCAAGACGATCACTGACGGAGAAGCAACAAAGGATCAGATTATCCAAGAGTACAGGGCCCTGATTCAGCAGACGGATACCGATGACTTGGCTATCTTCTTCTTTTCAGGGCATGCCACTCAAGATCCCTCAAAATCCAGGGTTTACTTAATCCCCGCTGAATTTCGACAAGAGCCCAACGAATTGGCAGCCCGAGGGTTGGATCTACAAAGGGACATTATAGCTACCACGCCTCCTGAAAAGAAAGTTCTGATTATCATTGATGGATGCTCAGTCGGAGATGGCAACCTCGGCCCGCTAATGGATCAGCATCCTCAACTGGTGATACTGGCTTCCAGTAAAGCAGACGAGCTCTCATTCGAGTCAGCATCCTTCGCTTCTACGGCATTTGTAGGTGCGCTGGTGGATGTGCTCAAGAATCCAAATAGCGATTTAGATGGAGATAGGCAGCTGTCGGTTGAAGAACTTTACGTTCAACTCTATCCCAAAATGGTTGGAACCGATATCGGATTTTATGGCCAACAGCATCCTAGTATGATCGGACTTCGCTCGCATCGACTTATGTTAGCTACTTCGGGTGCAGTTGAGCCGCCAAACCCGAAACGCCGCTTGGACCTTGCTGCGGACCACTTAAACATTCCTGACCTAGCAAGCATTTCAAAGGATGTAATATCGATAAACGGGACCCCCCTTGAGCAGCAGGATCAGTATAACGTCTTCGACGACAAGATCTCCTTTCTGGGCTCTGGGACCGACTTAGTTCGTAAAGGACTAAATCTTCTCACAATAGGTCGACAACAGTACTACCTTTGGAGAGTCGGGGAATCGCTTAAGGCCTTCAAGAACCCCTACCAAAATAGCCGTGCAATTATCGTTGCGATAGATGACTACGAACGACGCAAGGACCCTTTGAAGAGAGGACCGACGCCATTTCCTGCGCTCTCAGGCATGGTGAAGAACGCAGAAAGTTTGAAGGCTGCACTAATATCGCTTGGTTTTCCAAGCGAGGGAATTATCGAGTTGTATGACGAGCGGGCTTCGCTTGAAAATCTTGAAAAGGCATTGGAGAGCTTTTGGATTGGTGGATCAAATGCCGCTGCCGACAGATTATTCATTTATTTCGGCGGGCACGGAGAGAATTTTCAGCGGAACAATTTGCTAGTTACGTACGACTACGACGAACGTCAGAAGCTCATGACGACCTTCCAAGCCAAGGACCTGGTCGAGCGTCACTCTAGAAATATTCAGGCAAATCATGTGCTATTCGCAATAGATGTTTGCTATTCCGGGCTTGTTTTCTTGGGCGATGAGGATGACAACGAACGGCAGCTGAACGACGAGATTCAGCGCCTCGCAGTCATAGAACGAAACGTCAGCGACAAGGCCCGAAATGTTATTACGGCGGGCTTTGGCGACCAACGGGCCATCACTGAAAACGGAGGCATCTTCACGAAAGCTCTGGTAGAGGGCTTGGGAGGTAAGGCCGACCCAGCAAACACTGGCGTTATTCAGTTCGATCAGCTCGGCATTTTTGTTAAGGATCAGGTGACACGGGTTGCTCGAATGCAAGGCTTCCGCCAGACGCCGACGTATAACAATCTGAAAGAGTTTGGTGATGGTCGAATGATGTTTATTAGATCGAGCAAGTGAGCCGACTATGAAGATATCAGCGGCACAATTCGTCGTCTGCGGCCTCGCCTTGGCCGGCATCATTTTCTTCGGTCGCAAGGCGCTCCGAGACAGTGTCGCAAAGCAATACGCTGGGGCAACGACATCGGCTCTACTAGGTGTCGGGATAACCCTGGTCGGAGCCATTCTTCTGTTCATCCTCTCTCCACCTGCGACGCTGGCAGGCGCCACATGGTATAAAGAGTCCCCTGTAGGTGAAATTTTGCTCTTCGTGGTGATGCTGATCGGGATGATGGCTAGCTATTTGACGAAGCAAATCGAGGCAAGGCGAGTAAGGATGGAGGAGAAGAAGAAGGTAGGCGACGTTTCGCGAACGGGATTAAATTTCGATCTGTGGGAATTCACGTATCCGATGCTGGTGTCAGTGATCACGTTTGGTGCAGTCTTGCAGGGTGTTGGCACTAAAGCCATTGATGTCCAAGCCGTCATTCTTTCGTTCCAGACAGGGTTCTTCTGGCAGACAATACTAGCTCGGAGCAAGCCTAGTTAGATCTTTTTGCGCTTGCGGGCGCCATGCGCCGGTGTTTCGTCCATCGAAAGGCCAAAGGTCTGATGGACGACCAATTGGGATCGACTAGCTCGACTTTGAACCAATCATTCAGCTCAAAGCCAGGCTCGTGTACCCAGTCTCCCTGAATGGGAATGCTAAACTGAGAGCAGTACACGGCAACTACCGCTGCCAGAGCCTCTATGCAGTGCTTCAATGTCGCTTTCTGAATCGCATTAGGGCGCATAGTGACGCAGTTCGAGCGAAAAATCCCGCAAGTGTAACGGTTCACACAGATTGTAAAAGTCGCTCGTGGTGAGCCGACTCTCGGGATTTATTGAAGGATCGACTGAGGCAAGAACACCTCGAAGTGAGGCCTCGACTCCGGTGCACGCCAAAATCAACAGTTCGCGCAGCTGGTGGCTAAACACGCTCAAGTTACGAGCGCCTGGTTGGATGAACTGAGCTACATCGTCAAGCCGAGACAGCAATAAAGAGAGTGCGACACCTGATTCGTTTATCGTCGAGACGTCTGGAACCAAGTACTTTAAAATGTCGTCACTTGCGTCCATGCCCGGTCGCCAGAGCGGCCGGTTGCACTCTCCTGGTCGCCTGGTCATTGCCTTAATATCTTGGGCCTCGAAAACCTTTGATACCCATTTCCCGCAGTGTGCCTTCGGCCTTCTGGGTAAAGCTAGCGCCCGGTGCGATACCTCGAAGTCCAAATGCATGCGCTCCCATGAAAGTGAAAAAGCCATTCTGAATGTCAATCGGCGTTCAAATTTGACCCCTCATCGGCGTCCAATTTTGACCCCTTCGCACGGCGGGCTTTGCTGGTAGC
>NZ_JBBIAR010000133.1:0-7031 GCF_054185165.1 Bradyrhizobium sp. UFLA05-109
CGAGCCTTTATCGAGACCGTCCCGGCTCAACACATCGCTTGGGCCGGGGCGGCGCGTCAGTTCTTCACGGGCGACTCCAGACCAACTGATCGGCGTGTACTTGAGCTCCCGCCGATCCATTTCGGAACGGATTGCTTCGGCATATGCGCGCAGGTTGCCACCCACGGAGCGGGATCGTCCACCGCCCGCCCGGTCTGCCGACACTTGCCGCCGGACACTTTCCCAAAGCGACAGCAAACTTTCGTCTTTCGAGCTTGAAAAGTTCATCCGCTCAGCATCCCCTGCTTGGCAGGCATGGTATCCGCTCCTCAATGACCGGCACTGTTCGGTTGCGGACATTGCCGTGCAGACTACAAGTCTTCGTTGCACTTCGGACACAGAGGTGTCGATCACGATGGACGTGGTTCTTCACCCTAAATTTGCATGATCCGTGATCACCTCAAGCCCTCGATGAGTGCCCTCCATCCGACTGCATCGTCACTCATTAGCAGCAAAACGCTGAGCATCGCCAAGTGGTGTGGCAATTCGCAATCGCGACGGGCGTTCATATCGGCAACAAACAACGCAGCTGCTTTTTTAAAATCGCCTTGGTCGAGATAGTCAAAGGCTCGTTGTTTGCAGCGCTCGACATATCTGCCGCGCGGCATGTCGGTAATCAGGGAACGTTCCATTTTCGCCGGTGATTCCCAAGTACAGTACAAATAACGACAATAGGATTGAGCAATCGGCATTGGCCCGTCTGTTCGAAAGGCGACAAACTGATGTCTTTTTGATCGTAGTGTGGGAATTGGGATACAGGCACACAGCGCGACTGGCCTGATGCCTCACCCTATGTCTATCTTAGTCGGCAAGGTTGATCGATATTAGTGAAATTCCCTTGGTTGTATTTGCTCTACTCTTCTAGTTGGCCGTGGAAACAGATCAGTCCCAAGCAGGCCGCGAAGGCGCCTTCAGGATTTGCCGGATCGATCGCGTTTTCACCTAGTCGTGAATAGGGTCCATTGCCTGCGCGGGTCTACATCAAGATTGGGTTGATCGTGATGGTCTCTCGCACCACGAGCGCCGCGGGAGCAGAGCCGATAGTGCCAGTGCCCGACGGGGCCAGCGCCGACAGTGCCAAGGGTCCTCGCGGCCAGAGAAAGCGAGCATCAACCTCCGCGCCCCACGCGACGCAAGCGCTTGCGCTCGCGAGTGGGCGCGGTCTGTGTTGAGGTTAAAGCTTGTGCCGGCATACTACACCGCCGCGATCAGCATCGTGGCGATGGCCATGCTCCCAGAGACCCGCAATTTCGACGTCACGAAGCAGCGCGCCTATTCCCACCGCGCGCGGATCAGGCGAGTGGTCGCGACCCAGGTCGCGCGCGTACTTGAGCGGCTGTGATTTCGGCGGGCAGGGGTCAGGCCACCGCTATTTTTCCTGTGTCTCCCTTGGGGCCACCTACTGCTGAAAAAGAGGTGGCGCCCCCTCTGCGTGAAGTGGGCGAAAACGACACGACGAACTACGTCGCGAGTTTCTATTTTTTCCTCCATTGCCGGCGGACGAGGCAGTTGGAGTGATGCTCGTCACATAACTTCCTGCCAGATTGGAGAGAATATCACCGTCATCGTTGAGGCGACGATGCGCAGATACAGACGAACGATCGAAGACTTGAAGAAATCCAATTTCACCCAAGGAGCTTACAATGTCACTGAAACAGGTCATTCCAGCAGTATTCTTTCAGAAGCGACTAAACGGCGTTAAGAAAGACGCCCGGAAGCCCGAGCGGCTCGAGCTCTTCGAGAGCCAGCTCCGCGAGGTAGCCGGAGGCCAGGGCCGGCTCGGCGCGGTAGCCGGAGGAGGACGGCTCGTAATCGACGGGCCCGACGGTTCCGGTGGTCACACGACCTTTTCGGGTTCGGCTGGATGGGCGGATGTCATGCAGGCTGACGACTGCGCCGCCTAACGATCCGAGTTCCTCCCGGCTTTCTGGACCAGTCCAGAGCCGGGGGGCGATTTCCATAGGAGACTTCCATAGGAGAAGAGCACCATGGAACCACGGATTGGGATCGTAACGTACGGTGACGATCCCCACGGCCATCTGATCAAGAAGAAGATCGAAGAGCAGCATGGAGTCTGGTGCTGTCTGATCCCAAGCGACGAGCTTGTACTCCGCGGCGGCCTCGAGTGGTCGTCGCACAGTGAGGCCCCAGCCCTTCTCCCGACCATCGAGGGGCAGACCGTCGACGTGAGGACGCTCAACACCCTGTGGTACCGGCGCACGACCGTGAAACAGATTTTGCCCGAGGGCACTGACGCTGCCTATGAGATGCCTATCTTTCGTGGCACCGAGAGGGTCCTTGAGGGCATACTCCTGAACGCCTTTCAAGGGCAGTGGGTCAGCCATCCCGTTGCCACCCGCTTGGCGGAGAACAAGCTGGTGCAGCTAGATGCCGCGAAGCGCGCCGGCCTCCGGATCCCGGCCACGCTCGTCAGTCAAGATCCAGTGCACATTCGCCGCTTTTGCGCGGCGCATCCGGGCGCGATCATCAAGCCCGTCGCGACGCCGCGTGGCGTCGAACTGGCGTCGACAGCGGTAGTCAGCCAGGAGCTGCTCGACAACGAGGAAGTCCTGGCCCTGACGGCGTCGATCTACCAGGAATGCGTCCCAGGCACACGCCACCTGCGCATCTCCGTCGTTGGCGATCGCTGCGATGGTGCGCTCATCGAGGCCGAGGCACTCGACTGGCGGTTCGACCTCAATGTGCCCTTCAGTCCTTACCCGCTCGACAGGCACCTCGAACAAAGGTTGCGCGACACCCTCCACGAGCTTGGTCTGGTCATGGGGGTCTTCGACGTGAAGTTGACCGACGAGGATGAGCCCGTGTTCCTCGAGGTCAACCCGCAAGGCCAGTTTCTCTTCGTGGAGGCCCTGTGCGACCTCCCTCTCGCCGATATCTTTGCCGCCTTTCTTGTCGACCAGGCGACGCAAGATGTGAGGTCTCGGCAGCGTTAGGCTCGTACGACAACCAGCTAAGGGTGGGCCGCTGCGCTCTGTGAACGCCCCTGATGGGTCCCTGCCTCGGCCCTAAGGTGCAGCCGCGTCCGCTGGGTCAAAGGCGAGCTCGAATGGAAGCCAATATGCCTGTCGTCGTGTCGATGATCGTCAGGGCCTGCTGAGTCTTGCCTTGCCCCAATGGATATTTGGTACACTGATCGGATAACTGAAACACTAGTGGCGATTCCCCACCTCCGCCGCATGAAGCCCGTGATTTCCACCCCTGTCGAGATTTCCGAGGAACGGCGATCGCCCGGAGAACTATCCGGAGAGATCGAACTTTCTGGCGTCGTCTTCCGCTATGCGCAAGGCGGGCCGAAGGTCCTGGATGACATCAGCCTGATCATAGCGCCGGGTGACTACGTCGCGATCGTCGGTCCTTCAGGTAGCGGGAAATCGTCGCTCTTTCGCTTACTGCTGGGTTTTGAACGGGCGGAAGCCGGCACGGTGTTTTACGATGGCAAGGCCCTCAATACGCTCGACATCAGCGCCGTGCGCCGACAGCTTGGAGTGGTGCTGCAAGATACCAAGCTCGCAACAGGAAGCCTTTACGATAACATTTGCGGCGGCATTGATTTGCCGCTGGAGAAGGCGTGGGAGGCCGCCCGATTGGCGGCGCTGGATGCCGACATCGCGCAGATGCCGATGGGAATGCATACGCTGGTTGCGGAAGGCGTGAGCACGCTATCAGGTGGCCAGCGGCAGCGATTACTGATCGCTCGGGCTCTAGCTCGTTCACCACGGATTCTTCTATTTGATGAGGCAACGAGCGCGCTCGACAAACCAGGCTCAAAGCGTCGTCGGCGCCTCGCTGCAACGATTGAGCATCACGCGGATTGTGATTGCGCATCGCCTCAGCACCATCCGCAAAGCAGACCGTATTGTCATGCTCTCGCGCGGCAAAATCGTGCAAACGGGAAGCTACGCAGAGCTCGTGAGCGAGCCGGGGCCGTTTGCGGATTTTGCCGAACGGCAGTTGCTTGAGCCGGCTAATCGCTAGCACGCCGGCAGCGGCGGACAGTGACTTGACGACAGATCGGTCCGATCGGCACTTCACGAACATAAAGCCTGATGTTGCGATCCGAGACGGTATTCCGTCATCGTCCGAGTAGATCTGGTCCGCTGCCGCCCCATCACTGCGCCAGACAAATTGCGGGCTGCGTTCTGGTCCAATGATGGGTCGTTTGCGCGGTTGACCTGGAAGATCGGCAGGAGACGATCAGTGATACCCCACTTCGGCGCGAACCTTTCCGCGAAACACCCAATATGACCAGCTCGAATAGGTCAGGATGACGGGAATCAGGAACAGCGTTCCGACCAGGAGGAAGGCCTGGGTGCGCGGGGACGAGGCGGCCTCCCACAGTGTCAGCTGATAGGGCACGATCATCGGAAACAGGCTGATCGCCATGCCAATGTAGGCCAGCACGAAGAGCGCGATCGCACCAAAAAAAGGCGCCGCCTCGGCCTTTCCGCCAAGGGACCGCCATGTCCCGAGCGCGATCACGCCGGACAGTGCGGGTACCGGCGCGAACAGCGCGATGTTGGGCCAGCTAAACCAGCGCGCCGCCACCGCGGGGCTCATGATTGGGGTCCAGATGCTCACGATCGCGATCGCGGTCACGACACCGACGAGGCAGATGCGGCCTTGGCGACGTGCCGCGGCCTGAATGGCACCGTCGGTTTTCATAATAAGCCAGCCGGCGCCGAGAAGGCCGTAGCCGAACATCAAGGCGACGCCGGTCAGAATGGAAAAGGGCGTGAGAAACGCAAAGGACGTTCCCACAAATTGTCCGTCGCGGACCGGGAAGCCCTGGACGAATGCGCCAAGCACGATGCCTTGTGCAAACGTGGCCGTGGCGGATCCGAGGCAGAATGCGTGATCCCAGAACGTCTTGTGTTCTGCGTCGCGAAAGCGGAATTCGAATGCAACGCCGCGGAACACCAGTGCGAGCAACATGACCAGGATGGGAAAATACACCGCTGGAATGATCACGGCGAACGCAGTCGGGAATGCCGAGAGAAGGCCAAGGCCGCCAAGCACCAGCCAAGTCTCGTTACCATCCCAGATCGGGGCAATCGAGTTCATGATGGTGTTACGGGAGCGCGTATCGGACGCCAGGCCAAAGAGCATCCCCACGCCAAGATCGAAGCCATCGAGCAGCACGTAGAAGAAGACGGCCAGCGCAAGAATCACTGTCCAGATCGGAACCAAATCGAGCACCTCGGTCATCACACCTCTCCTTTCACGATGTTGATTGCGGGAGCGAGGACCGGCGCCGCAGCTATTTCAGCCTCGATTGACGTAGCCGCTTCACTGGTCTCGAGCGGGCCCTTGCGAACGAGCCGAGCCAACAGGATGACCCCGCAGGGATAGATCAGCAGATAGACCGCCATGTAAGCCAGGAGCGACAGCGTAACGTCATGGCCTGTCAGCGACGGCGTCACCGAGGCTGCCGTGCGCAAGAGTCCATAGACTGTCCACGGCTGCCGGCCGACCTCGGTCACGAACCATCCGGAAACGACCGCGATAAAGCCAAGCGGAATGGCGCACTGACATGCCAACAGGTATAGCTGTGTGTCATAGAGTTGCCCGCGCCACCGCAACCAGCCGCCCAGAAGGACGAGCCCCAGCATCAAGCCCGCGCATCCGACCATCGCGCGGAAAGCAAAGAATGGAATCGCGACCGGCGGACGTTGGTCGGCAGGGAAATCCTTCAGACCCTGCACCTCGCCATGGAGATCGTGCGTCAGGATCAGGCTTCCGAGCCAAGGAATTTCAACGGCAAACTTGTTTTGTTCGGCCTGATCATCCGGGATCGCAAAGATTGTCAGCGGCACACCCCTGGCGGTATCCCAACGTGATTCAATGGCTGCCAGTTTTGCAGGCTGATATTTGCGGGTGTTGAGGCCGTGCATATCGCCGATCACCATCTGCAGCGGCACAAGAAGGGTCAGGGCCCACAGCGCCATCGACATCATGGTGCGTGCTTCCAGGACGGATCGATTGCGCCGCACCAGGTATGCGCCCACACCGAGGACGACGAATCCGGTTGTCGTGAAGAATGCGAACGCCGTGTGCGCGAGTCGATAAGGAAACGACGGATTGAAGATCACCTTGATCCAGTCTGTCGGAATGAACTGACCATTGACGATCTCGTAGCCGGCTGGCGTCTGCATCCAACTGTTGGCGGACAAGATCCAGAACGTGGAAAACAACGTCCCGATCGCCACCATGAGGGCCGCGAAGAGGTGCGCCCACGGCGGCACCAGCTTGCGGCCGAACAGCAGGACGCCGAGGAAGCCCGCTTCCAGGAAGAAAGCCGTAAGGCCTTCATACGCGAAGAGTGGCGAGAGGACGTCGCCGGCCGCAGACGCGTAGCGGCTCCAGTTGGTGCCGAACTGGAATGGCATGACAAGGCCGGTCACGACGCCCATGCCGAATGCGATGGCGAAGATCTTGGTCCAGAATATCGAGTTGCGGACATAGACTTCGCGTCCGGTCGCAAAACCCAAGCCTTCGAAGACAGCGATGAAGGACGCACATCCGACGGTGAACGCTGGAAGCAGAATGTGCCAGGCGACGACCCAGGCGAACTGGATGCGTGATAACAGGACTGGATCAAAGTGCATCGCTGGACCTCTTGTGTTGCGGCAATGTAGAGAGAGCGACCCAAAGGAGCCCTCAAAGCCGTCTGCAAGCATGCAGGCTCAATGAAAATAGACCGCGCAGTTCAGATGCATGAGTAAACGCTGCCAAATTGCGGCAAATTCTTCAAAGCGGAGGAAGCAACTACGTTGAGCCCGCGCTCAACGCTCATTGAGCGCATGCAATTCGGCCCGGCATTCCTCGCTGAAGGCCTGCAGCGGGTTGACGACGTGGCCGTTCATCAGCTCGCGAACCTCAGAAAGGGTCTTGTTGGGCATGAAATATGTGTCGATGATCAAATGAATGACCGCGTCTGCCTTCTCGATCACGGCGGTGCTTGATACGACACG
>NZ_JBBIAR010000134.1:0-6790 GCF_054185165.1 Bradyrhizobium sp. UFLA05-109
CTCGGCATTCAGTGACCGAGCGTTTGCTGTGGTAGTCCTGTCTCAATCTACCGCTCAGCTCCCCTCGGTTCGAAATCCGGCCTAATCAAAGGCGATCATTTCCTCTGCTTCGCCTGATCCGTGTCGTAGCGCGAACGAACTCGCTTTCAGGCCAAGCGTTTCGGGAACTCGCCCGCGCTAAGCTCGAACAGACGCGATCGAATCGTGGCCGTAGCGCGGCATCAACAGTGTTTCGATCGGCGGGACGTAGCGGAATGACGTCCTTGTCGCCCCCTTCAATCCACGAGGTGAATGCGCTGCATCACAACAATCTATTTTACCAATCCTAAGGAACACTGCTAGTCAATCCAGCGGTTGAGCTCGGGAAGGAGCGGTTCGTGAGGATTAATCGTCGACTGTTGAGGGCCGTTGCTCCAGGTGGGCTAATTCGGCACCTGTTCAACAGTAAGGCTGCAGAAAAAGCCCTTCGAGCGGTTGTCAGCAGGTCTGATCGGGCGAAATCCTCCCGCGCTCTGGAGGCCAGCGCGCCGTGATAGACGATTCGTGTACCAGAACGATGCATGAGGCAGCTATGACTATGACAGTGTACCTATCTCGAAAATCGAGGGCAGTTGAGCGCCTGAACCAAGCATATCGGGTGATGGCATTTGGTTTTTTTACGCAACTCCTTAGATATTTCGCTCTTCCCTTGCGCGCTTTCGCCAACTCATCTCCCACTCGACTAACAGCTGATGCTGCACCGCATACCCCCACTGAGCCGCCTGGAGAACAAGCTGGGCACTCTCGTTGCGGCAGTTTGCGTGTTCAATATCTTAAGCAGAGGATTGAGTTACAAATCGAAGAGATTGCAAGACTAATATGCGAGGACCAGAGCGCGCTTGAAGCAACCCGTCTCCTGAACGCACTTACAAACGAGCTGGTAGCGGCGAAGCTCGAGATGTGCTCGAAACTTGACGAACAAGCGGATAGTGCGCTCACAGGAGGGAAAGCGAACCACCTCGAACAGACGTACGGCAAACTGTACGAGCCGGAACAGCTTTTGATGCTGGGACGCATTTTTGATGAAGCGGTCTTGGCGTTACCCCAAAGCTTGCGAACTCCTTCCAACCGGACAGAGATCGCCAGACTCATTCTAGGACGTGCATCTTTTACTCAAATCGAACTTGGTCTTCTCGTTAAGCTAATTATCGCTCTTGTCGCTGTCGCTTGATTACTATTAGAACTTACTCCTGATCATAACGCGGTCATGAAGAGGACTTACGTCGCCAAATGAGAGATCGAGCTGCTTTCCGCGGCTCGACGCGTCCGAGGCAACCTTCGGCAGATCACCGGTATCTGATCTCGTCACTCGATTGACGAGGTCGCGCCAGAGCGACCGGCTTCCGGAACTGCGCTCACATAAGCCATAGCATCGATGCCGGATCTCTGCACCGACGGGCGCAACTTTTGGCACGGCGGACTGCCACCCGGGTAGTTCTGGACCCGCAGATGTTCGCACGCTCTCGGCACGCTATCGATCCGAAACGATGCTCGAGTCCCACTGCTTGTAATGACTTAGCGAATCAACGTTCAACCGAACGCGCGAACCACGGCGAAGATAATGGCTACCCACGTGGCCACGCAGAACAATAGGACGACGCGCCACGCTCTCACCCTGAATCGATTGCGCCAGCTGACTAGCTCCGACGCGCAACCGGTGAAGCAGCGGCCCAGCACGACCTCCATCATCTGATTGTAGTTGCGGAACTTGAACTCCGACCGATTTTTACGGATGTACTTGATCCGATCCTGAGGTGAGAAGCAGTCGGCCCATATTTTTTGAGCCTTCTCTTGCTCGTCTTCCTTAGACCGGCCGCAATTGTCGGCGAGAGGATAGTCGGCAGTCGGCGTCGCGGTGCTATGCTGTCTGCCGAGCACGTAAGTGGGGAGCTTATCCAATTGGAAAATGCGCCATTCATCCATGGTGCGTGCCTTTTCATATTCCGTTCATATTCCACGCTCCACGCCTACAATGTGACGCTACGTTAGCTTCAAGCCATTCCTTTGGTGCCCACTAAATCTAGTCGGCCCCAGCCGCTACCCTGCTCTCCTTGCCACCTCTCTCTTCTTGATGAGCGTGAGGACATGGGCTTTCGCTTCGCGACCAAGCAATCGTGGATGTCGACGTTGGGCTCACAACAGCGATTCGGCTGGCGTCGGAAGCGGCCCCTTCTCAGGCCACCGTCTTTGCCTGCTTGATCGCTCGCCCCATCCGCTTGGACGGACGTCGAACGGACCGTTTTTGCCTGCGCGTGGTCCCGTCTGGCGAAGCAAACTTGACGCCGCTTCTGGCTCGAAATTGCGCAGCATCGGCCACGAAGAACTTGCGACTTCGTGGACAGAGCCGCGAACCGCTTCGCCTTTCCTCATTCGTGTCGACTTGTCCTCTGGACCTTGTCGCCATGAGGTGCCTGGCGACGCCATGCGAATTCACACAATTTCGTCAAACCAGCCGCTCGTAGGGCTTGAATCGTACGTGGCGTCAAATTGTACGGTCTCGAACAACTGGCGGTGGTCTCCGGCGAGGCCGACGTCTCCAAGGACATCCACGGATCGCCAATGTCCCACCCCTTTTATGTTCACTCCGCGCGACGCTATCAGGATCCAGAAGCCCTCGCCGAAAACGGCGATGACCGACTTCCTCTAGACCTTGGATTGCTTGCGACCCCTGGCCCAAGTCAGGCTGCGCGTCACGGGATGTCCAACACGGAACACTGTGATGACAATGATCGACATGCTGTTCACTTGCGTCCGAGCCAAGTGTCGCAATTGTCTCTCATCTGTTGCTTTCGCAAGTGTTCGAGCCCGCTTGCAGTAACCGCCACTACGGCTCAGAGCCGCGCTCCGACCGCTGAGTTAACACGCGCGCTCTTGCAACCATCGCTGATCTGAGCCTTGGCCCCCATTCTTCTACTGGAGCCGGATTGGGTGTCCCGCAGGACGCTCAATATGGCAACAAACGACCATCAAAGAGGATCTCTTGAATTCGAAACCGCGTCCCCTCTCTCGCTGGGCCCATAGAACAGGTTGCCACGCAATCGCTTTCATTGCTCTTACGACCATGTCCTCTCTCACGTTTGAGCGCGCCGTCGCCCGAGATAAGCCAGCTACAGAGGAGGAGCAGAGGGCTTGCACACCGGACGTGTTTCGGCTCTGCAGCAGCGTCATACCGGATGTCGAGGCAATCACTGCTTGTCTCCGAACCAAGTTCAGCAGCTTGAGCGATCAGTGTCGCTACGTGATGTCAGCGCATGATAGCGCAAGGACAAAAGCAGGCTCGAAGTGACATCGGCGCGGCTTCGATGAGGCCCGGTAGGCTTCGCTCGAGCCCGACCTAAAGGGCACCGCTGCTGTTTCGCCCTGGCGTGATGAGTGCGGAAAGCTGCTCGTAGACCGACAGCTCTCGAATGTCGGAATTCCGACGTTGTTTGGACGAATACGCGAATGCAGACACTACCCTTCGATACGGTTCTGATCGCCAATAGGGGCGAGATAGCTGTTCGCATCATCAAGACGTTGCGCAAGTTGGGGTTACGCTCCGCAATCGTCTATCACGACGTCGATGCGGGCACGCCAGCGGTTTCCATGGCGGACACTGCGATCTCCATCGACGGTAGCTCTCCGACCGCGGCCTATCTCGATGCCGATCAGATTATCGCTTCGGCCTGCAAAGCACGGGCCGGGGCCTTGCATCCGGGATATGGATTTCTCTCGGAGAACGCGGAGTTCGCAAGAGCTGTTGCACGGGCAGGCATTGCATTCGTCGGTCCCAGTTCCGAAAGCATCGAACTGATGGGCGATAAGATTCGCGCCCGCAAATTTGTTCAGCGGAGTGGATTTCCCGTCGCGCCTTCGGTCGAGGAGGAAGACGATCCAGAGACCTTCTCTTCCAGAGCGCGGGACCTTGGTCTGCCCTTGTTAGTAAAACCTTCGGCTGGCGGCGGCGGCAAGGGCATGCGGATTGTGCGCAATCTCGACAACCTTGATGACGCGATTGCTCAAGTGCGCCGTGAGGGCCTACGTTACTTCGATGATGGTCGTCTCTACGTCGAGCGATATGCTGAAAGGCCACGCCACATCGAAGTGCAGGTGCTAGGCGATTCTTTCGGAGAGGTGGTTCATCTTTTCGAGCGAGAGTGCTCAGTGCAGCGCCGCTTCCAGAAAATCATTGAGGAGACGCCCTCACCTGCCCTGTCGCCAGAGCTGCGCAAACGAGTCTGCGAAATAGCGGTCGGCATCGCTCGCAGCGCAAACTATCAAAATGCTGGAACTGTCGAATTTATCTTCGATGGAAGTGAGTTTTATTTCCTTGAGATGAATACTCGGCTTCAGGTTGAGCACCCTGTGACCGAAATGGTCACCGGCATCGATCTAGTTGCCGAGCAGCTTCATATCGCCGCAGGTCGCGCGCTTCGCCTTTCACAGTCCGATATCGTCTCTAAAGGCCACGCGATTGAAGCTAGGATATATGCTGAGGCTCCTGAGCGCGACTACGCTCCGACGACCGGAACAATACTCATGCTGGACTATCCTCAGAGCGAGGGCCTACGAATTGACAGCGGCATTGTTCAAGGTCAGCAGATCACGACTGCATTCGATCCTATGCTCGCAAAGGTCATTGTACATTCGGCCACACGCCGGGACGCGGCACTAGCGTCGGAACGCGTCATGCGCGAGTTGGTGCTTCTTGGCTGCGAGACAAACGTCAATTTCCTCGCGCGTCTATTCGCTGACGAGACGTTTTTGAGCGGTCAGATCCATACCGGCTATCTCGATGAAAACCCGCACGTGGCAGCCGGCCAATGCGCGGGCGACATACCCGCCGTTCTAGCGGCCGCCGCCCTCCTGACGAGACCCGTTCGCGATTCAGCAGACGCCGTGCCCACGCTCCACGCGGAGATCGGCAAGTGGAGAAATTGACGTGACGCACTCTTTTACGCTTGATGCCGAGAACTATCAAATATGGCTTTCACGTAGCCAATACGGCTATCGTCTTCACCTGGACGACGAGGTGTTCGCTCCGGTGTCGTTTTCACATCTATTCGAGGGTAGCGGGACCCTTGCCATTGCGAGCGACTCCGTCCCAGTCAAATTCGCAATCGACGGTGATATTCTTCACCTACACATCCGCGGTAGGACGCACGTCTTACGATATCGCGATCAACTGCGAACGCTCGCTTGCTTGGACGAACAGGCCAACCACCTTGTGGCTCGCGCACCGATGCCTGGCGTCGTGATTGCAATCAAGGTTTCGCGCGGGGATGTCGTGTCCGCAGGCGCGACGCTGATGTTGGTTGAAAGTATGAAACTGGAATTCGTCGTGCGCGCTCCTCGGGGCGGCGTGGTCGAGCGCATTCACTTTGCAGTAGGTGAAAGTTTCGAACGGGACTCCGCGCTGGTTACATTTTCCGAGGAAGGACGCTGACGTGCAGCGAATTGTTTCCCGGGCGGACACCAGATCGCAGGAATTTCGCCTCAACGAGCTCCATAACCGGCGACTTGCGGCCGAATTGAAGGAGCGCCAGCGCTCTGCTCGCTTCGACCGACCGGCACGCGACCTTGGACGTCTGCGACAGCAAAACAAACTATTTGTTCGTGATCGGATCGAGGCATTGCTCGATCCCGCAACTCCGTTTCTCGAGCTTTCGACGCTGGCGGCCAACAAGGCATATGAAGGTGAGGTGCCCTGTGCAGCGCAGGTCGTCGGCATCGGTATAGTGGCGGGTCGCGAGGTCGTTGTTCATGCAGATGATGCCAGTGTGAAGGGCGGCGCTTGGTATCCACTATCCGTGAAAAAGATCGTACGCGCCTTGGATATCGCAATTGAGAACCGCCTGATGGTGGTCCATCTTTGTGACTGTGCCGGCGGATTCTTACCTTTGCAGGCGGAGTTCTTCGCTGATCGTTATCACGCAGGTCGCATCCTGCGTAACCAAGCAATCCTCTCCAAGATGGGGGTGCCGCAGGTTGCGATCGTAATGGGGCACTGTACCGCGGGAGGCGCCTACGTCCCGGCGCTGAGCGATTACAATATCATCGTGCAGGGGGCCGGAGCCATCTTTCTCGGCGGACCTCCAGTCGTAAAGGCCGCCACAGGAGAAGTCGTATCTGCCGAAGAGCTTGGTGGCGCTCGCATGCATACGAGCGTTTCGGGAACGAGTGACTACCTTGCGAACTCCGAGATGCATGCAATCGCCATTGCGCGGGACATTGTCGCTCGCATGACGCGTCCAACGAGAGAAGAGATTGAAAAATGCGCTCCGGAGTCCCCCGCCTATGATCAATCCGAACTATACGGCATCATTCCAAAGGATCCTCGCGTTCAGTTCGACATGCGGGAGATCATCGCACGTCTCGTTGATGGCAGCCGATTCCACGAATACCAGCCCGGCTATGGCCAATCCCTGGCTTGCGGTTTCGCGCGACTCCATGGATATCAGATCGGAGTTATCGCAAACAACGGCGTGCTGCAGAACGACAGCGTCCTGAAGGGAACCCACTTCATACAACTCTGCGATAAGAACCGGACGCCGTTGCTCTTCCTGCAGAACACCACCGGCTTCATGGTTGGACGGGAATACGAGGAGCGTGGCATCACGAAGGACGGTGCCAAGCTCATCATGGCCGTCTCTGGAGCGGAGGTGCCCAAGCTTACAGTGATTTGCAACAGCTCTCATGGAGCGGGGACATACGCCATGGCAGGTCGAGCCTTCGATCCACGCTTTATGTTTACCTGGCCACAGTCTCAGAT
>NZ_JBBIAR010000135.1:0-6292 GCF_054185165.1 Bradyrhizobium sp. UFLA05-109
GATCAGCACGAACGCGTCTTCGTCGAGTGCCATGACCGACATCTCTGTAACGATGCGCCCGTCTTTGTCCGCGAAGTAAGCGAGTCCGATCCGGCCCGGCTTTGGAAGCAGTCCTGTGGTAAGACCGAGCAACCAACTACGAGCTCCGGCGCCTTCGACCTTGAAGCGTGAAAAGCCGGGCAGATCGAGGATGCCGGCGCGGTCACGCACGGCCAGACATTCCTCGCGGATCCGCGGCTGCCACGGTCCGTCGCGGCGGAAAGTTTCGGTCGAGCGCTCAGAAGTATCGTCGCCAGGCTGCGCATACCAGTTCGCGCGCTCCCAGCCGTTATAAGGCGCGAACTGGCCGCCAAGTGCCTTGATGCGGTCGTGAAGGGGCGAAAGCTTGCGGTCGCGGCCAGCCGGCCAGACATGGCGGGGGAAATGGATGGCGTACTCGTTGCCGTAGACCTCCCTTCCCTTATCGACGCAGTAGCGATCGTCGGTGTAGTTCGTGAACCGGCGCGGGTCGCAAGACCACATGTCCCACTCGGTCCTGCCCTCCGTAACCCATTCGGCGAGGACCTTACCCGCTCCTCCTCCTTGCGCGACGCCGAAGGTAAAGACGCAGGCCTCGAAGGCGTTGGGCACGCCAGGCATCGGCCCGATTAGCGGATTACCATCCGGGGCGTAGGGAATCGGGCCATTGATGACTTTGGACAGGCCAGCGGTTCCCAGGATGGGGACTCGCTCGACTGCATCGTTGAGATGCCATTCCAACCGTTCAAGATCATCCGGAAAAAGCTGGAACGAGAAGTCGGCCGGCATCGGATCGCTTGGCGTCGTCCAGTGCGCACGGCAATTGGCCTCATAAGGACCAAGGTTCATGCCGTTCTGCTCCTGCCGGAGGTAGTAAGAGCTGTCGACGTCGCGCAAGAGCGGCAGCTTGCAGCCTTGCTCCTTCGACCACGCGGCGATCTCAGGAATTTCCTCAAACAGGAGATACTGATGGCTCATCACCATCATCGGGACCTCGCGGCCGAACATCCGGCCGACCTCCTGCGCGCGATACCCCGCAGCGTTCACGACGTATTCGCAACGGATCTCGCCCTTCTCGGTCGCGATCACCCATTCGCTGGCGTCACGCCTCGCTCCGGTCACGGCGCAGAAGCGGATAATCCGCGCGCCCATCTCCCGCGCACCCTTCGCTAGCGCCTGGGTAAGTTGCGCCGGGTCTATATCGCCGTCGTTCGGATCATAGAGTGCGCCTTTGAGATCATGCGTTTCCAGGAAGGGGTAGCATTGCCTCATCTCGTCGAAGCCAAAGACCTCGATATCCATGCCTTGATAGCGGCCCATGCCCCTTACACGCTGGAACTCCAGCATGCGCTCGTCGGTGTGTCCGAGGCGCAGCGATCCCGTGACGTGGTAGTTCATCGGGTAGTCGACTTCGGCACCGAGCCGCTTGTAGAGCTCAGTCGAGTACCGCTGCATGTTCATGATCGACCAAGAGCTGGAGAATGTCGGAACATTCCCCGCCGCATGCCAGGTCGATCCCGAGGTCAGTTCATTCTTCTCGAGCAGCAGACAGTCGGTCCAGCCAGCTTTCGCCAGATGATAGAGGCAGGACACACCGACCACACCGCCTCCGATAATCACGACCCGCGCGCTCGATGGAATTTCCGACATTTTCGTCTCCGCTGTTTACTCGGCGTCCGCTCAGATCTGCTTCGCCAATTCCGGCAGCGCCTCGAATAGATCCGCGACCAGGCCGTAATCGGCCACCTGGAAGATCGGCGCGTCCTCGTCCTTGTTGATCGCGACGATCACCTTGGAGTCCTTCATGCCGGCCAGATGCTGGATCGCGCCGGAAATGCCGACCGCGACATAGAGCTCGGGGGCCACGACCTTGCCGGTCTGGCCGACTTGCCAGTCGTTCGGCGCATAGCCGGCGTCCACCGCCGCGCGCGAGGCACCGACGCCGGCGCCGAGCTTGTCGGCGAGCGGCTCGATGTACTTGGCGAAGTTTTCGCGGCTCTGCATGGCGCGGCCACCGGAGACGATGATCTTGGCCGAGGTCAGTTCGGGACGGTCGCTCTTGGCGACTTCCTCACCGACGAAGGTCGACAGGCCGGGGTCGGCCGCAGCAGCGACGCTCTCGACCGGCGCGCTGCCACCGGCAGCGGCAGCCTGGAAGGTCGAGGTACGGACCGTGATGACCTTCTTGGCGTCCTTCGACTTCACCGTCTGGATGGCGTTGCCGGCATAGATCGGACGCTCATAGGTGTCGGGCGCGACCACCTTGGTGATCTCCGAGACCTGCATGACATCGAGCAACGCTGCGACGCGCGGCATCACGTTCTTGAAGCGCGAGGTCGCGGGCGCGACGAAGGCGTCATAGGACGGCGCCAGCAAGACGATCAACGCAGCCAGCGGCTCGGCCAGGTCGTGCGCGTAGGGCTCGCCTTCGGCGACCAGCACCTTGGCGACACCGGCGAGCTTCGAGGCCGCCTCGGCCGCAGCCTTGGTGCCCTGCCCGCCACCGGCGACCAGCACATGGACGTCGCCGCCGAGCTGGGACGCCGCGGTCAGCGCCTTGTTGGTGGAGTCCTTGAGGACCTCGTGTTCGTGTTCAGCAATCAACAGCGTCGTCATCAGAGCACCCCGGCTTCGTTCTTGAGCTTCGACACCAGCTCGGCGACGTCCTTGACCTTGACGCCGGCCTTGCGGCCCGCGGGCTCAGCCGTCTTCAGAACTTCGAGGCGCGCGGTGACGTCGACGCCGTAATCGGCGACGGTCTTGTCCGCGATCGGCTTCTTCTTGGCCTTCATGATGTTGGGCAGCGAGGCATAGCGCGGCTCGTTGAGACGGAGATCGGTGGTGACGATCGCCGGGCCCTTGAGCTTCACGGTCTGCAGGCCGCCGTCGACTTCGCGGGTGACCTTGAAGTCAGAACCTTCGACCTCGAGCTTCGAGGCAAAGGTCGCCTGCGACCAGCCGAGCAGCGCGGCCAGCATCTGGCCGGTCTGGTTGCTGTCGTCGTCGATCGCCTGCTTGCCGAGGATGATGAGGCCCGGCTGCTCTTCGTCAGCCACCTTCTTCAGGATCTTGGCGACGGCGAGCGGCTCGACAGTGCCCTCGGCCTTCACCAGGATGCCGCGATCGGCGCCCATGGCGAGACCAGTGCGGATCGTCTCCGACGCCTGCGCCGGTCCGATGGAGACCACCACGACTTCGGTCGCCTTGCCGGCTTCCTTCAGGCGCAGCGCTTCCTCGACCGCGATTTCGTCGAAGGGGTTCATCGACATCTTGACGTTGGCGAGTTCAACACCCGATCCATCGCCCTTGACGCGGACCTTGACGTTGTAATCGACCACCCGTTTGACGGGCACGACAACCTTCATGGACGGCCTCCGGACTGATGCGTTCACGCGGAACGGTTGGGGCTGCTCATGCGCTCCTGCCGCGCCTCAAGCGCGTTGGCGGTGAGCATCAGCGCGGCTGCGACGATGATGAGCAGGGTGGCGACCGCAGTAATCGCCGGGCTGATCTGCTCGCGCACGCCGCTCCACATCTGCCGCGGCAGCGTCTTCTGCTCGGCTCCCGTGATGAAGAGAGCAACCACCACGTCATCGAACGAGGTAACGAACGCGAAGATCGCGCCGGAAACCACGCCTGGCGCGATGATTGGCAGCATCACCCGGCGAAATGCCGTGAAGGGCGAAGCTCCGAGGCTCGCGGCCGCACGGGTTAGCCGGTGATCAAAGCCAGTCAGGGTCGCTGCGACTGTAATCATCACGAATGGTGCGCCAAGCGCTGTGTGCGAGAGCACGAGCCCCGTCAGCGTATTCAGCATCCCGATGTCGGCATAGAAGTAGAAGATGCCGACTGCGGCCACGACGAGCGGAATGACGATCGGCGAGATAATCACTGCTGAAAGAGCCATGCGCCACGGACAGTCGGGGCGGTTGAGACCGATCGCTGCCAGCGTCCCAAGGATCGTTGCGAGCGCGGTCGCGCCGAAAGCGACGATGAAGCTGTTGCGAGCCGCCAGCTGCCAATCCGTCGAAGCGAAGACTTCCTGATACCAGCGCATTGAGAGGCCTGGCATCGGATAGGTAAAGAACGGCTCCGAATTGAATGACAGGGGAACGATGGCCACGATGGGCGCCACCAGAAATACCAGCACGAGTGCGGAAAACACGCGCAGCGCTTGGCGTGACGGCGTCGCTGATTTCATGCCGGAACTCCCGCCCGCCGACGCCCATAAGCGAGAACCAGCGAGACATAGCATGCCCCGACCAGCGCAAGCAGCACGACTGCAAGAGCCGCGGCCATACCCCAATTCGAGGACTGGTTGACAAAATAGGCGATGAAGAAGCTCAGCATCTGGTCCCTGGGACCGCCGACGAGTGCTGGTGTGATGTAGTAGCCCAACGCCAGGATGAAGACGAGCAGCGCGCCGGCGCCAACACCGGGCAGTGTCAGAGGAAGGTAGACCTTCAGGAATACCTTGTAGGCTGGCGCACCGAGCGACGAGGCTGCGCGCCAGTAAACCTCCGGAATGCCCTTCATGACAGCCAGCACCGGCAGGATAACGAACGGCAGCAGGATATGCGTCATTGCAACGAGGACGCCGATACGGTTGTGGACCAGCTCTAGCGGCTTGCTAAGCATCCCGAGCCAAATCAAAACCGAATTGACAACGCCGTTGCTCTGGAGGAGCACGAGCCACGCCGTGGTGCGGACGAGCAGCGACGTCCAGAAAGGCAGCAGCACCAGCATCATGAGCCAGCGCGCGTTGCGCGGCGACGTTGTGGCGAGCAGATAGGCCACGGGGTAGCCGATGACGACGCAAAGAACGGTGACGGCTAAGCTGATCAGCAGCGTGCGGACAATTACCTCAACATAGATCGCGTCGTCGGTCGCTCGGACGATCGAGCCGTCGGGTTGTCTGACGAGATCCACCGCTTTGAGCAAATAATAATCCGTCAGCCGAGGGGATGCCTGCTTGATGACTTGCCAGGTTTCAACCGCGCCCCAACTATCGCTGATGTCCAGCAGCTTTTGTCGGGCTGTTTCAGGTGTGAATTCGGCGGCGTCGCGGGCTGCGCGATTCATCAGCGATCTGAACCCGGGCGAATAGTAGTTCAGTCTGCGCGTCACTTCTGCCAGCCGCGCCTGAGGCGCTGCTTGCAGATCCGCGACGAAGGCGCGAAACACCCGGTCCGGGGGTACGGTCCGCATATCCCAATTGGCCAGCTCCGCTACGGTGTTCGGAAGGACTTGGGCCACCTCGCGATTATCGACGGCACGTATCAACAGCAATGCGATCGGCAGGAGGAAAGTGACGACCAGGAACAGGAGAAGCGGGACGACCAAGGCGACGGCCTTGAGACGCCCGGCCCGATTGGCCCGTTTCAGCCTCTTGGCAAGCGCGAGAGCCGCTTCGCCAGATCGCTGGCTCTGACGGTCCGTTTCGAATTCTACAACGCTGCCGGAATGCGTCATCGCTTCACCGTCGGTACATCGTTGTGATCTGGCGGAAGGCTCATCGCCTTCCGCCGGTGACCGCGCGCCCTACTGCGCAAGCCAGTTGTTGAAGCGAGCAGTGAGCTCTTCGTCGTGATCGGCCCAGAATTGCGCCGAAATCGAGAAGGACGTCTTCGAGTTCTCGCGCGCGGTCGGCAAGTTCGGCAGCACCGAACGGTCGACAAAGCTCATGGCCTCGATGTTGGATGGCCCGTAGGGGATGTACTTCGTTTGCTCGGCGAGGCTCTCCGGCTTCTCGGCGAAGGCGATGAATTTCTTGGCGAGTTCGAGCCGCTTGGTACCCTTTGGAATCGCCCACATGTCCCAATCGAGGGCAGCGCCGTCCCACACGATCTGGAAATTCTTGCCGCTGTTTTTGATCGCATCGTAGATGCGGCCGTTATAGGCCGTGGTCATGACGACTTCGCCGTCCGCCAGCAATTGTGGAGGCTGCGCGCCCGCGCCCCACCAAACCTTTACATGGGGTTTGATCTCGTCGAGCTTCTTGAACGCCCGGTCGACCCCCGCCTTGGTGCCCAGAACCTTGTAGATGTCGGCCGGCGCAACGCCATCCGCCAGCAGGGCCAGTTCGAGTGTCGACTTGGGCGACTTGCGCAGCGAGCGCGCGCCTGGAAACTTTTTGACGTCCCAGATATCGGCGACCGTCGTCGGACCACCGTTGGGAAACTTCGCTTTGTCGTAAGCGAGAATATAAGCGAAGGCGACGTTGCCGATCGCACAGTCCAAGGCTGCGCCAGGATGGAATTTGTCCTTGCCGCCC
>NZ_JBBIAR010000136.1:0-6268 GCF_054185165.1 Bradyrhizobium sp. UFLA05-109
AGGTTAGCAGGGCAGCCCTGCAGCAAGAGAGCTCACCTCGGATCGCCGTCGGCTGAAGGCCATTGACAGAGGACTCACATGAACGCACCCCGACCGCGATCCAAAATGTTGTCGGAATCCCTTGCATCCGCGGGGCCGTCTGTACATGAAGCATTCGATGAAGGCGTTCTGCATGGGCTTGCCCGGCGCAATGTAGGACATGCGACACGGCTCTGATCGGCCCATCAGGGTGGCGTTGCTGGTCAGCTCCTTCGGCTTGCCGTGCTCAATCACCGGCCGGTCCAGTTCCCGTGCCACCCGGGTGCCGGAAAGCGAGGTGTCGGCTACCAGCGCCAGACACTCGCGGGCAGTTGTCGATCACAGGAGCGGCGGCCATCCGTCGGCTGATCCGACACGAAGTCGAGCGACCAGCGATCGCTGGGAGCCATCGGTAGCGTCAGTAGTGATCGGGTCCTGATCGCCCGCCTGCGGCCGCCACGGGCGACGAACCGCGAGCTTCTGTTCCAGGTAGTGCCGGAAGAGTTCGTTGATCAAATTGTCCTCCCGCTTGAGCAGAACATGCAGGCGCTGATGGCCAAAGCGGCGTTGCTCCTGGGTGATCGCCCTCATCCGTTGACGCTGGGCGCATCATCCGCCCGGATCGTTTGGGTACCTGATAATGCGGCAATAGCCGATGGCTTTACAGGCCCGCCGTCGCTGATCCCGTGAGCATCCATGAGATGCGCGACAGCTTTCCGCTTGGCCGCGGGCGTCACCACTTTCCCAATTGTCCAGCATAGCGTCGGCCAGCAGCCGCTTCAGCCGTGTGTTCTCATCCTTCAGCGCCTTAAGACGCTTGACCTCGAGGTCTCAATGCCGCCAATCTTGGCTTCCCATTTGTAGATCCTGGCGTCACTGACGCCACGCTTGCAGCACTGATCGGCGACCGAAACGCCGGCCTTGTGCTCCCTCAAAATCGCGATGATCCGCTCTTCCGAAAGACGGCTGCGCTTCATGCTCTGGTCTTTGTATTGAGGCGGAGCGAACTTCAATCTGGATTACGTGCATGAGGCAAGGTCCCGTGGGAAAGGTCTCACGCCCTTGCGACGCAGAAGGCTCTGTAGCCGCGGTCTCGGAATCCAATGATGATCCAACCGAGGGAAGGCGGATCGGTTACCCTTTCGAGCGAGAACTTGATGAGCAGCCACTGCCTGAGAGAGAAACACTCCGGCGCGGAGCGCCCTAGAATAGGCTTTATCGAACGCTTCCTCCGTCACGTCGACTAGCCTCTGCTCCTTATTGAATCCAGCACAGTTCACTGGGATGTCGATCGAACCATAACGCCGTACCAGGGGCCGAAAGGTCTCTGAGTGCTCCGGCGTTAGAGGCGTCGAGTTTAGGTTTCTCAGCAATGTAGCCTCTATCGCTCATTGCGGCGGTAAGAGCGCGCGCCTAGTCACCGTCTGATTGTGCCAATAACGATGGCTGCACCAGAAATAGACAGCGTTTTGGAGATTGTTGTGCCGATCGCTCCGTATCCGCCGACGATTCAACAACTTTCTCGTGCAGGCTCATCGAGTGCTGGATCTGATACTTGCATTCTGACTGAATGCTCATTCGGTCCTCTTTTTGAATGGCGCAATAGCCCGCGAGATCGCGCTTGAGCTATTTCGAATCACGGGAGTGAGTTGCATTTTTGAATGCCGGTCCGAAATGCGCTTTTGCCATGTCCCCAGTCTGACCATTCCTCGTACCGAGCCAATTTTCCGGGAGTTCCACCTCGAACTTGTGCAAGAGTGGGACAGCGATGGCAGGCGTTCGAAGTGCGCCGACTACGCATTCGGTTCGTCTTGTCTGCCGGCGGTGGCAGCTACCGCCCTTGTGGGGCGTGAGGACGCTTCTCCGTGAGTTCGCGCGCCAATGCGACATGTGATCCAAAAACGATCGCTGCGATGATCGAGGTCTGGCGTTGCCTGCAGTCGCGATCACAACCGCCACCAACTGCACGAGATTGGCAAAGCGCTTGGCTAGCCAGATCGCGTTCACCCTGACCGCCAGCACAACATTGTACTCCGATTGTCGACGTGGTTTCATCATCAATACAAAAGCCGGCAGATCCTAATGCCGCTGCAGCGGCCGGCGTTGTCAAAACAATGGCAGCGGAGTCGATTGCGGCGATCAGCTCGGATTCCGGGTTGCAATTGCCGCCGCCAAGAATAGTCCAGACTTGCTCTGCAACTGCAACATTCCATCCACCATCATCGACGTCAGGTTGAACCCGAGATACTTGGCAACATCCAGAATCTGGTCCTTCAAGCTCGATCGACATGATGTGCCTCCGACGAATTTCAGCGTTTCGCAATCTCGCAGCTGCAGGGCAATGCTCCCCGTCCGCAGCGCGTCCAGCACCCGCAGCCTTTTCTTCAGGCTGCGGCCGACATTCAGGTTTGCGGCATAGACGTGTGGGGAACGATAAAAGTGCAATGGTAGGCGACGCGCTCGGGCGTGCGGACAACAAGGGCATCGGCCAGCGTAGCCTTGGTGTCGGCCCAGATCGGCAGATGTTGCAGGTCCTCGTGTTCGCGCAGCCAAGCGAACTTACAGAACTCGTTGTTGGTCGAGTGTCACCCGCACGACCGCATTGCGGTCGACGAAATCCAACAGGCTTGCAAACCCAGCGGTCTCGGTGTGACGGGGCAAGGTAAAATCCCCGGAGAAAAGCGAGATAATTCTCGACTGTGCAGAGAACCTCTTTTCAGTCAGCGTCCCTTCTCGTCCCGTACGCAAAAGCTAAACTTGACGCCCGCGACTTCGAACGACGGCAGCTTATTTCCAAGTCCGGCCTGATGCATTGTGATCGGAACGGCAAAGCAATGTGCGCCTCTTGTGCTGTATGGAAAATAAACTACTCATCCCTACCAATGCTAAGATCATGACGCCCTTGTTGCCGAACCGTAAATCGGCTCGGGTGCGCGTGCTTCTGTTTGAAAGACGCCCTTGATGTCTAGGACGGGACAAGCTGCTTGGAGCGCGACATTGAACCGCTAAAAAGCCGTTAGCTTTTCGCTATAATCGCAGTGGCCCGGATCCTGCTTTGCCCTTGGCATACGAGCGTGATGGACGCCGCGACAGGTTATTGCTCGCGACCGCACCATAATCTCCTTCTCGACCAACCGCCTGAAGAAAGGCTGATTAGTCTCTTCGGGGTTCATCGAAGAGATTGCGATGAGGTGCCGGTGGTCAACACGTTGATGGCGGGGCTATGCTGTAGTAGTGCCTGCGTCGCCGCCTTAATCTCGTCAGCCATCATCTCGCTTCGAGCCAATGTGAATCGTGTTCGCACAGACTACCGCAATAACCGGATACGGCGCTCCAGCATGACATTCGAGCTCAAACCCGCGGACCGAGTGAAATGGCGTTCGCCAGCATTGAGGACTCGGGGACACCTGGCGCGTCGGAAGCAAAGGGAAGTTAGCTGCTGTCGTTTTTGCATCTCGCGCCATCGCGCATCAGGCGTCTTTACCACTGCGCTACCGTCTACACAGACGGAACAAGGAACTCCATCGCTCGATCGATAAACATGGCCAAATGTGTCGAGGCTACTCGAGCGATTCCCAAGGGAGCTTCTCGTCGTAAAATACGGTTCCTGGCTGGCATCGTGGATGAGGCCAGCGCCAAGGTTCGTCTCCGTGTGTCGGGGTAGGTGCCGGGTGGACAGCTGCGGAATATCTGCTGAGGTGTCCCGTCTGATCCTCGGCAGCAGGATTTCTGCTTGCGTCGTGACGCCGGATTTGTTGGTCTCCGGGTCTCATCTTGTGTGATGTGGCCCGATGTCGTCGATCTTGCCATCGAGCAGAGTGCTCCGGTGCTAGCTACCTCGAAGGAGTTCTATGGTCAGTGTCACGCTAGGTGAGTTGAGATGACAGATCCGCGAATTCGGCTGAAGATCTTCTGCCCGAGCGACTTAGCAACCTATGGAATCATCGTACCGTGTTTTGCAATCATCGATCTGGTAGCTACCATCGTAGCTCTCTCCAAGCTGGCCTGTCCGATATGGTCAGCGCCATTGGCGGGCGACTTTGTCTTCCACACCGTTGCCTATAGCGGGCCAGTGAACATTCTCTCGTCGACAGCACAGGTGTCCAGGGTGGCATCGACAACCGACCCGCTCGTCCATTCCAGCTGTCTTCGCTGGAAGCTGCGTGATGTTAAGATCGCCTGGGTTGAGGCCGTACCGAGAGTGAGGCGTTGGATAGAGCGTGTGCCACGCCGGAATACATTGGGCGAGCGACTGGGAGATGATAGATGAACGTTGACCATCAGGACCTCCTACTTGGCGATAGGCACCCTCTCCCGGCCAACTATCGTGCCTACCGGCAATTGGTTCAAAGTCGTCTGCTTCACATACTTCGAGAGCATCCGCGTTGCCGCTTTCTTGAGATCGGCGTAGGATCGACGTTCAGACATGATCGGTTTAAGACCATCGATGACCTCGGCATCGAATATGTTGGGTTAGACTTCGAGCATGTTTGCGCCAAACGTCGGGCCGACTTGGCCGCGGCCGGCATCGCCAATCGGGACATTAGATTTATTGGAAACATTGTAGGTACGTACCTGTACAACCTGATTAGGCTGGCCAGGCATCGAGAGACTTTCGATATTATTTATCTCGACGGTAACCATTCGATCTATGTAGATCTGGCGGCTGCCATAGCATCGGTACGACTGTTGAAGCCTGGTGCCTTGTTCCTTTTCAATGACGTGAGGTGTGCCTTCGGAAACAGAGGTTTGATCCATGCGAAAGGGCGATACGCGGATCGGGAGGCGACTAAGGAGTTGACCGAAGATGAGGCCAGCGAACCTCACGTCATGATCATCATCCGGGACTATGTGATCCCCTTATTCGGTTTTGCGGTGGAGCGGTCGTGGTCGGATCCTAATTGGATTGCACTCCGTGCCCCTAAGGTCGCTCCGTGGCTACGAACATGACGATTTTCGCGCAATGCGCCTCCTCGATCGTCGGTTGCGTTCTGATCTCGCAGTATCCGGATAGTTGTTCGCGGTCACCGTTCGCAGAGGTCCGAACAGGCCCATTTGCTGCCACAAGACGACGAGGCCCACGAAGCCTTGTAACGCGCTCCGATATTCGGAAGAACGGAGTGACATCGCGGGTCAGTCTAGGTCGCGGCAGCCAGCACGCATCGAAATACCTACAGAACTCAACAGCCTGTCGCCCTTAGAAGCGCCAGAAATGACTTTGTAGTGTTTCAGCGGACTTTACAAATGTCCTGGTCCAAAGCGCACCTTCCGCAGGCGACGACCGCATCACCCGGTGCGATGTAGTCAATTCATCCACGACGTGATCACACTACCTGAAAGCGACAAAAAAGCCCGGCTCTGCCGTCCTTTCTGGAGGGGCAGCGGATCAATACCGATAGTGGTCTGACTTGTACGGACCTTCCTGCTTGACGCCGATGTAGTCGGCCTGGTCCTTGCGCAGCTCGGTGAGCTTGGCGCCGAGCTTGGCGAGATGCAGGCGGGCGACCTTTTCGTCGAGTGACTTCGGCAGCACGTAGACCTTTTCTCGTACTTGTGTCCTTGTTGTTGGCGAACAGCTCGATCTGCGCCAGCGTCTGATTGGTGAAGGACGCGGACATCACGAAGCTCGGATGACCCATGGCGTTGCCGAGGTTCACGAGGCGGCCTTCCGACAGCATGATGATGCGATGCTTGTCGGGGAATTCGATCTCGTCGACCTGCGGCTTGATGTTGGTCCACTTGAGGTTACGCAGCGAGGCGATCTGGATCTCGTTCGAAGTGGCCGATGTTGCAGACGATGGCGCGGTCCTTCATCGCGCGCATGTGCTCGATGGTGATGATGTCCTTGTTGCCGGTCGCGGTGACGAAGATGTCGGCGCGGGGCGCGGCATCTTCCATGGTGGTGACTTCATAGCCTTCCATCGCCGCCTGCAGGGCGCAGATCGGGTCGATCTCGGAGACCATGACGCGGCAGCCGGCCTGACGGAGCGAGGCCGCCGAGCCCTTGCCGACGTCGCCGAAGCCCGCGACCATCGCGATCTTGCCGGACATCATCACGTCGGTGCCGCGGCGGATGCCATCGACGAGCGATTCTCGGCAGCCATAGAGGTTGTCGAACTTCGACTTGGTGACGCTGTCGTTGACGTTGATGGCGGGGAAGAGCAGCGTGCCCTTGTTGGCCATCTCGTAGAGGCGATGCACGCCCGTCGTGGTCTCTTCCGAGACGCCCTTGATGTTCTTGGCGATCTCG
>NZ_JBBIAR010000137.1:0-6080 GCF_054185165.1 Bradyrhizobium sp. UFLA05-109
CGCCAGCACCGGGCTATGCATGGCCTTGGCCGCCGCGATCGCCAGCACGCCGGTTCCGGTCCCGAGGTCGAGCACGCGGTTCGGTCGGGAACGTTTCAAGACATGGTCAAGCAGAAGTAAACAGCCACGCGTCGTGCCGTGATGGCCGGTGCCGAAAGCCAGCGCCGCTTCGATCTCGATGGCGAGCTTGTTCGGCGGCACGCGGTCGCGGTCATGGCTGCCGTGGACGACGAAGCGTCCGGCCGGAACGGGCACGAGGTCTTCGAGGCTGGCCTTGACCCAATCCTTGGCCTCGACGCTGTCGAATACCAGCGTGTCCGCGATCCCGTTACCTGCCGTTTCAGCGATGATTCCCCTCAGGAAATCCTGATCCGGCGCATCCGCGAAGTGCAGCGTGACGTCCCAGCGCCCGTCCGGCTGCTCGAACGCGGCGACCGCCGCGTCGCCATCGAAAAAGATCTCGGTCAGGACGTCGACAACGCGCTTGGCGGCGGCCTCGTCGCCGATCGCAAAGCTCGCGCGGTGGGTGGGGGAGGGGGGCATTTTACTCAGCTACACTCGCTCAGTTCGATCCAATTTAATGAGTTATCGCTTCGCATCATTCTCAAAACTTGTGGTTCCCGCGTTTATTCAACTTTAGGTTCCGATCCGTAGATTACCGGATGTTGGGTGCAGCCAACGCAACTGGAAATTGGAGGCAAAATCTTGAAGCGCATGGTTCAAAAGTTCTGGTCCGATGAGTCTGGCGCCACCGCGATCGAATACGGTCTGATCGCAGCCGGCATCGCCTTGGCGATCATTACCGTGGTCAACAGCCTGGGCACCAGCCTGAATGACAAGTTCGGTTCAGTTAGCAGCAACTTGAAGTAATTTCGCGCCTCCATTTCCCGAGCGGGGGCTATTTGATTGAAAACATCGACCGACGCCCGCAGGGGAATGTCCCTTGCGGGCGCAGTCGTTTTTGGCGGCGATGTCTGAGACACCACCGGTGGCCCACAGGATTCCAGCGCTTCAAGCCAGTGTTTATCTACTGGCTGGTCCACAGGGATATCCCGAATTTGTCCCAAGGATATCCCCGGTCTGGTCCCAGATTTCCGCGCGATCCCCGCGCGACCTCTCCCCATGCGCCGGACAGACCTGTCCACAGGCCATCCACACGCCTATCCACGGCCTGCGAACGGAGAGCGGTGATCCCTTAAAATCGTGCGCGCCGCATTGTGGCCGGGGGCGCCGGTGACGCCGCCGCCGGGATGGGCGCCGGAGCCGCAGTGATAAAGGCCCTTCAGCGGCCCGCGGTAGTCGGCGTGTCCCAGCATCGGACGCGCCGAGAAGAGCTGGTTGAGCGTTAGCGCGCCGTGGAAGATGTCGCCGCCGAGCAGGCCGAATTGCCGCTCGAGATCGAGCGGGGACAGGATCTGACGGCCGAGCACGCTCGCGGCAAAGCCCGGCGCGTATTTGTCCACTGTCGCGATCATGAGGTCGGCGACCTCCTCGCGATGGTCGTCCCACGATTTGCCCTCGGGCAACTCCGGCGCGACGTGCTGGCAGAACAGGCTCGCGACGTGCTTGCCCGCCGGCGCCAGCGTGTCATCGAGCGTCGATGGGATCAGCATCTCCACCACAGGTGAACTGCTCCAGCCCTGCGCGCGCGCATCCAGATAGGCGCGGTCCATATGACCAAGACTCGGCGCGATGATGATGCCGGAGGTCAGATGATCGCCGTCGCCTGGGAGCGCCGTGAACGACGGCAGGCGATCCAGCGCGACATTCATGCGGAAGGTACCAGAGCCGTTCTTCCAGTGCCGGATGCGGGCGAGGAAATCGGCCGGCAGCGCGTCCGCCGCGACGAGGCGCGTGTAGAGCAGTTTTGGGTTGACGTTCGCAGCAACGTATTTTGCACGGATGCTCTCGCCGCTTTCGAGTACGACGCCGACAGCGCGATCACGCTCGACGATCACTTCGCGCACGCCGGCATCCGTTTGAATCGCGACGCCCTGGTCGCGAGCGGAGCGCGCCATGGCCTGCGTGATCGCGCCCATGCCGCCGATAGCGTGGCCCCAGACGCCCTTCTTGCCGTTCACCTCGCCGAAGGCGTGGTGCAGCATCACGTAGGCGGAGCCGGCTGCATACGGACTCGCATAATTGCCGACGATGGCGTCGAAGCCGAACAGCGCCTTGACGAGATCATGCTCGAAACGCTCGTCCAGCATCTCGCCGGCTGACCGCGTGAAGAGGTCGAGCAGGCTGCGGCTCTGCTCCAGGCTCAAGCGGCGCAGGATGTTGGTGCTCTGAACCGCGTTGAGGGCCTCGCGAATCGCACCCGCGCCAAAGCTCTCCACGAGGTTCGGCGGCGCGCGCAGCACGAACTGGCGCAGCACGTCGGCGATGGCCTCGAGCTCGCGCGAAAAGCCGTCAAGTGCGCCGGCATCGTGCGCGCTGAGCCGGGCCACGGAGTCTTTCGTTCGACCCTCGCCGGTGAGGAGATAGTTGCCGTCGGGCGCAGGCAGAAAATTCTGCGCACGCCGCTCGACTATGCGCAGGCCGTGCTCGGCGAGCTTGAGATCGCTGATGACCTGCGGATTGAGCAGGCTCACCGTATAGGCCGCGACTGAATTGCGGAAACCCGGATGGAACTCTTCCGTCACCGCGGCCCCACCGACCACCTTGCGCCGCTCGACCACCGTCACCCTCAGGCCCGCCATCGCGAGATAGGCCGCGCAGGTGAGGCCATTGTGGCCAGCGCCAATGATGACGACGTCGGTTTCGGTCATGAAAGCTTCAACATTCTCGACTGTCGCCGCAGAGGCGATCCCGGAAATGACGCCTGTATATCAGGCATTCCCTGTCGCGACAGTCCCACCATTTATTGCCCGTTCATGCGCCTTGTGCTCCATTGCGCGCGCCCGGCGGACGCCGGGGTTTTGCCGGAGCTTTCATGGATTCGATCGTGCCTCCTGCCGTCACCGAGCAGCCGTCCGTCTCGCGCAACCGGCTGGTGCTGACGGTCTTCACTGCCGCGATCTTCGTCAGCGCGCTGCTGCTGTTCTCGGTGCAGCCGCTGTTCACGAAAATGGTGCTGCCGCGGCTCGGCGGCTCGCCGGCGGTTTGGTCGGTGGCGATGGTGTTCTTCCAGTCGTTGCTGCTCGCAGGCTACGCCTATGCGCATTTCCTGATGCAGATCAGGAATCGCGCGATTCCTGTCGCCATCCATCTGGTGCTGCTGGTGGTGGCCTTGCTGACGCTGCCGCTCGGGATCGCGCATTCGTTCGGCGAGCCGCCGACCTCGGGCTATGCGTTCTGGTTGCTTGGCCTGTTCGCGGTGTCGATCGGGCTGCCATTCTTCGCGCTTGCCGCCAACAATCCGCTGTTGCAGGCGTGGTTCGTCCGCACCGGCCACCCCGATGGTCCCGATCCCTATTTCCTCTACTCCGCCTCCAACATCGGCAGCTTCCTCGCGCTGTTGTCCTACCCGGTGCTGCTCGAGCCGGTATTCACGCTGCGCACCCAGAATTGGATCTGGACCGGCGGCTATGGTTTCTTGATCCTACTGATCGCCGGCTGTGGCGTGTTGCTGCTGCGCTCGCCGGCGTTGGCGGCGGCTGATGCGCGGACCGAGGACACGAGCTCGCCGGCGCCGAGCTGGGTCGTTCGTGCACGCTGGATCTTCCTTGCCGCGGTGCCCTCCGGCCTTCTGATCGCGGTGACCGCGCACATCTCGACCGACGTCGCCGCCGCGCCGCTTCTCTGGGTGGTGCCGCTGTCGCTTTATCTCCTGACCTGGGTGCTGGTGTTCCAGTCGCGGCCGCTGTTGCCGCACAAATGGATGCTGATGCTTCAGCCGCTCGCGATCGCCGGCACCGTGATCTTGCTGGCTTTCGGCGGCGAACAGAACCTGTTGCTGACGCTGGGCGGCCACCAGCTCTGCTTCTTTGTCATCGCGATGGCCTGCCATGGCGAATTGGCGCGCACGCGGCCGGCTGCAAAATATCTCACCGGCTTCTATGTCGCGCTGTCATTCGGCGGCATGGTGGGTGGCCTGTTCGCCGGCCTCGTCGCGCCTTTCACTTTCTCCTGGATCGCCGAATATCCGATCCTGATCGCGCTGGCCGCGCTATGCCGGCCATCGGCAGGCGAGCGGCTTGCTCCAGTCATGAAGTGGTACTGGCTCGTGCTCGCCGCGCTCGCGATCGCGCTGGTGGCGCCGTCTTATTCGACCGGCCAAATCCCAGAGCAGGTCACGACCTGGTTCGAGGATCACCGCGTCTGGATCGCCGGCGCCGTCGGCCTGCTCGCAGCGCTTCTGGCGCTCGCGCTCAATGCCAACCGCTGGAAGATCTTTGCAACGATCGTGCTCGCGCTGGCGCTGACCCGCGTCTATCCGGCGGATGAAGGCCGCGTCGAGACCGTGCGCAGCTTCTTCGGCGTGCACAAGATCGTTGTGACGCCCGGCGGCTATTTCCACGTGCTGATGCACGGCACCACGATCCACGGCGCCGAGCGCTTCCTCAACAATGACGGCACGCCTGTCGCGGGGCGGCCCGAGCCGATCACCTACTACCACCGGGATGGCGGCATCGGTCAGGCCATCGCCGCGATACGCGAGCGTAAGGGCGCGCCGCTGAGGGTTGCCGCCATCGGCGTCGGCTCCGGCACGCTCGTCTGCGCCGCCGAGCCCGGCGAAAGCTGGAAGTTCTTCGAGATCGATCAGACCATGGTCGATACCGCGAGCGATCCCAAATATTTCCGCTACATCTCGAGCTGCGCGCCCGATTTCAAGCCGGTGATCGGCGATGCGCGGCTGACCTTTGCCAAGGAGCCGGACGGCATCTACGACCTCATCATCGTCGATGCCTACTCCTCGGACGCGATCCCGATCCATCTTGCGACCGAAGAAGCGATGAAGATCTACAAGGACAAGCTCGCTCCGCACGGCGCGGTCGTGATGCACATCTCCAACCGCCATCTCGACCTCGAGCCGGTCGTGGTCGGGATTGCCGATGCCAACGATCTCAAGAGCTGGGTCTACAACGAGGACTCGGGGCGGGACGCCGACTACATCTTCTCGACCGACGTCGTCGTCTCCGCGCGCGAGGAAGCCGATGTCGGCAAGCTCGCTTCCTCCAAGCAATGGGAGGAGACCGAGGCCGACGACAAGGTGCGGGTCTGGACCGACGACTACTCCAACATCATCGGCGCGCTGTATCGGCGTCTGCGGGATGGGGAGTAGATGAAAGTCCGTAGCCCGGATGAAGCGCAGCGTAATCCGGGTCATATCGTTGGACCGATGGCGGCCCCGGATTTCGCTGCGCTTCATCCGGGCTACAGATGCGACGCGAGTGGAGAAACTTACGGACTGACCGGCGTGCCCGCGGGCAGGACGATGCCTCTTTCGCCGGCAACTTGCCGCAGCAGGTCGGGGCGATCGGAGATGATGCCGTCGACACCGATCTCGATCATCCGAGCCATGTCGTCCGCTTTGTTGACGGTCCAGACGACGACGCGCAGGCCGAGCTCGTGGGCTTCCGTGACCAGCGCCGCAGTCACGTCACCGAAATAGGGCGACCAGACCGCGCCGCCGGCCGCCTTGATCGTGCGCGGCAGCGAGCCGCCGCGATCGGCTGGATTGAAGCCCGCCGTCCAGTCGGTGGCGCGGTCGAGTGCGTTGGTCGGCGCCGAGCCGCGCTGCAGCGTCAGGTAGACCGTCGGAATTTTCGGCGCCTGCTGCTGGACCAAAAGCAGCGTCCGCCAGTCGAAGGACTGGATCATGACGCGGCCCGAAAATCCCGCGGCGTCGATGACGCCGAGGAGCCGCGTGACAAAGGCTCGCGGATCCGGCGACTCGTCCGGATGGGTCGGATCGATCTTGGTCTCGATGTTGAAGCGCACGCGCGTGTTGCCGGATTTTTCCGCCAGCGCGAACACCTCCTTCAGCGTCGGAATCCGCGTCCCCTGCAGGGCGCGCTGCTCGGGGAACTGCTTGGCGTAGGCGCTGTCGGGGCGGATCTGGCCGACGTCATATGTCTTGACCTCGTCGAGCCGCAGCTTGACGAACGGCGTACCGGGCGCGGCGACATAGCCGC
>NZ_JBBIAR010000138.1:0-5878 GCF_054185165.1 Bradyrhizobium sp. UFLA05-109
CGACCGTTCTTGATGTTGTTCTACGCCAGGCCGCGTCAGTTCATCTTGACGTCGAGTTCCTTGGCGACGAGATCGAGCACCTCCTGCCCGACCCGGCCCTTGGCCCATTTATACGTCGGCTGCATCGCCTCCTGCCACGCCTTGCGGTCGGCATCGGAGAGATAATGCAGCGTGGTCTTGCCCGACTTCTTGATCTCCGCGAGCGCGTCCTCGTTCTCCTGGCGCGCGATCGAGTTGGTGTAGTCGGTCGCCTCCGCCATCGCCTTCTCGAGCTGGGTGCGGATATCCGGCGGCAGGCCGGCCCAGAATTTCAAGTTGACGATCACGGCGTATTGCAGATGCGCGTGATAGGACACGGTGATGTCCTTCTGCACCTCGTAGAACTTCTGCGTCAGATAGTTCGAGGCCGTATTCTCGCAGCCATCGACGACGCCGGTCTGCAACGCCTGATAGACTTCGGAGAACGCCATGATCTGCGGGATCGAGCCGACGAGGCGGAAATACTGGTCGGCGATTTTCGAGCCGGAGATACGGAACTTCAGCCCCTGGAAATCCGCGGGCTTCATCAGCGGACGGTTGGAGGACACCATGTGGAAGCCGTTGTCCCAATAGGCGAGCCCGGTGATGCCCTTGGCCTCGAGCTTCTGGAACAGCCACTTGCCGACTGTGCCCTTCATGGCGGCGGCATAGGTCTCGTCGTCCTTGAACAGCCAGGGAAGATCGAGCGCCTCGAACTCCTTCACCCCGAGCGGCGCGAATTTCGCGGTCGAGGGCGCGAGCATCTGCACGGAACCGAGCTGGAGCGCCTCGATCTCCTCCTTGTCCTTGTAGAGTGAGGAGTTCGGATAGACCTCGATCTTGACCTTTCCGTCGGTGTATTTCTCGGCGAGCTCCTTGAACTTGAGCGCACCCTTGCCCTTGGGCGTATCGTTGGCGACGACGTGGCTGAACTTGATGACGATCGGGCTCTGGGCCTGCACCGCGGCAGGCGCCAATACAAGCGCGGCCGCAGCGGCCGCAAGCAGCAGTTTGCGCATTAAGTACCTCCCAACAACCTCTAAAGCCGGTTCTTTTTTGTTTTCCGACTTCAGTAGTGGCAGCAAACCACCAGGCGAACAACTAGACCTAAGCCCAATCTGCCGCAGCCAAATCGCCTTGACGGCTCTTGTATACGCAAGTTTGCGCCCGCTCCAGCCCTGGCGGGCGAGCGCTTATGTCGCATCCGTGAGGGAAGTTAACCCTTGCGCTGGGCGACGATGAACAGCCGGCGGAACGGAAACAACGTCTGCCCTGCCGCATTCTTCGGGTAAGCCTTTGCGACGCGCAACCCATAGGCGGCCTCGAAGGCGGCCTTCTCCTCGCCCTGCAAGACGTCGAGATAGCGCGTCAGCCAGGTGCCCTTGGTCCACTCCTTCACGGGATTGTCGCCTTCCAGGACCTGGAGATATTCGGTCTCCCAGATGTCGATGTTCTGCGACAGGGGCGCAAGAAGGTCGTGATAGAACGCAGGCCCCTCGACCGGCGGCGGTGTGACGAGATGCTCGACCTTGGCCCGCCACGGTCCGTCCAGCGCGGTCTCGCCAATCAGGACGTGTGAGGGTGCGGTAAAATTGCGCGGCATCTGCACCGCAAGCATGCCGCCGGGCGTGACCTTTTCCATCACCGAGGGAAACAGTGCCGCATGATTGGGCAGCCAGTGCAGTGCGGCATTGGAATAGATCAGGTCATATTGCCTGGCCGGGCGCCAATGGCCGAGATCCTCATGCGACCATTCCACCTCCGGCGCAGCCTTGCGGCCTGCGGCAACCATCTCGGCCGAACCCTCGACGCCGGTGACGGCAGCATTCGGCCAGCGTTCCTTGATGAGCTTTGTGACGTTGCCCGCGCCGGCACCGAGATCGGCAATATCGGAGACGGCAAAATCCGGGATGCGCATCAAGAGATCGACCGCGGGCCGGAGCCTGTGGCCGGAGAATTTCAGATATTGCTGCGGATCCCACACCATGTTCGCGAACCTGTTTTTCGTGTTTCCTTCGCCTTGGCTCTTCGTTACCACTGCTCGTCCCGGTCGGGCAAATCGCCCCGGGACAGGGGTTGGAAACGAATCCTAAGCACAACAAAAGCAAACAAGAGAGCGTGTGACCATGGACCTCGGGCTCAAGTCGAAAACCGCAGTCGTCACCGGAGCGAGCATCGGCATCGGCCGCGCTATCGCCAAGGGCTTGGCAAATGAAGGCGTGCGCGTGGTGGCGGTGGCGCGGCGCAAGGATCTGCTCGACCAGCTCGTGCAGGAGACAGGCGCCGGACTGATTACGCCATTCGAGCAGGACGTCATGGCGAACGACGCCTCCGAGCGGCTGGCCGCCTTTGCGCTGAAGGAGCTCGGCCAGGTCGACATCCTCGTCAACAATGCCGGCGGCAGCCGTCCGCTGCCGGTCGATGCGCCCGACAGCAAATGGGACGAGGCGATCGAACTGAACTTCAACAGCTACCGCCGCATCGCGCATGCGCTCTTGCCGCAGATGATGGAGCGCAATTGGGGCCGCATCATCAACATCACCGGCAAGTCCGAGCCGGAGGGGCTCAACGCCGCTTTCGCCGCCAAGGCCGCCGTGCACGCCTGGGCCAAGGGCCTGTCGCGCGAGATCGGCAAGCACGGCATCACCGTCAACTGCATCCCGCCCGGCCGCATCATGAGCGAGCAGATCCGCCGCAACTATGCGCCCGATTATCGCGAACGTTTTGCGGAAGAGGAGATCCCGGTCGGCTATTGGGGCGAGCCGGAGGACCTTGCCGCCCTCGCCGTGTTTCTGGCGTCACCCGTGGCGCGCTACATCACGGGCACGGTGATCCCGGTGGACGGAGGCCTGCGGCGGTATCAGTTCTGATCGCTGAGCGCGCCACCTGCCGCCGCGGAAACGGTGAGCTCTCCCGCAAAAATCGAAAAACAACCCCATGCAAAGTAGAAGCGGGGTGGCCGGAGACTTGTTGCCCCTCTGCGCCACATTTGACACGTCGGGCAAATCACCGGCAATCGGCGATCATTGCACTATCTTGGAGTAAGCAGCGGTCGCAGTCGCTTTCGCGGATGTTGCGACGGTGTCAGCGCGGAAGGTTCGCGGAGCCCGGGTCGAAGCGGATGTTGTAACGGTGCAGCTTCGCATAGACGGTGCTTTTGGCGAGACCGAGTGCGGACGCGGTCGCCGTCACGTTGCCGCTACACGACCGCAGCGTACGCGATATCAAGTCACGTTCGGCTGACTCGGCCAGCGACAGACCCGGCTCGCGCGCATCTTCCGTCCGTCGGATGACGTCAGGCAGATCCGACGGCTCGATCGGATCCCCGCTACTGGTCAGCATCAGACTCTCGATCAGGTTGCGGAGTTCGCGGACGTTGCCGGGCCAGTCGTAGCGACGCAGGCACGCGAGCACCTCCGGCGCAAACCGGCGATCGGCAAGGCCGTAGCGCGATTTTGCCTGCGCGACGAAATGTTCGACCAGCAGCGGAATGTCACCGCAGCGCTCCCGCAGCGGCGGTATAACGACGGGCACGACGGCCAGCCGGTAGTACAGATCCTTGCGGAAACGCTGTGCGTCCATCTCGGCTTGCAGATCGCGGTTGGTCGCGGCGACGAGGCGAAAGTCCACCTTGCGCGCCACTGTGTCGCCGACCCTGCTGATCTCGCCATTCTCCAGAGCCCGCAGCAACATGGGCTGGAGATCGAGCGGCAATTCGCCGATTTCGTCGAGGAAAAGGGTGCCGCGGGACGCGGCCTCGATCTTTCCAGTCATCCCGCCGCGCCGCGCGCCAGTGAACGCACCGTCGACATAGCCGAAGAGTTCGCTCGCCAGCAGCTCGCGCGAGATGGAGCCACAGTTCACGACAACCAGTGGGCCGCTTCGGCGTGGGGACGCAGAATGAATGGCTTGAGCGAAAACCTCCTTGCCGACACCGGTCTCACCAAGCAGCAGGACAGGAGCCGCGGTCGTGCCGACACGATGGCATTTTTCGACGACGGCGTGCATTTTTGAGTCCGTAAAGATGATGTTGGTGAAGGCCCTGGCATCACCTTGGGCGGGCGGCAAAACGGCCCTGCTCGAAACCGCCGGCTTCGGCGCCACCATGACAGTTCCCAGATGTTCGCCCTGATACGCCACCGGTCTCAACCATTCCTCCCTGATCCAGGCTGGGCGCGTATTGCTCCAGGACCGATCGTCGCGGCGCCCAAGGAGCGGAAAATTCGACTGGCTGTGCGGCGCGCCGAGGTCGCGCAAGATCTGCCCCATTTCGCCGTTCGCCTTGAAGGGTCGTCCCGCACTGTCGAACAGCACGGCGTGATGGCGGTCCGAAGGAGGCAGCATCCAGAAGCATTGGTCGAGAAGCCGGTAACGGGCGTCCAGCTCCATCTGGAGCAACTGGGCCTCGATGCGCGCAGCCGCCGAGATCGCCAATGCGAGTGCCTGACGTCCGTAGGAATCGGATAGCCCCGAAATATCGATGGCTCCGATCACTGCGCCATCGATGGGATCGCGGATGACGGAGGCCGAGCAGGTCCAGCGCTGGATCCCTGAGCAGAAATGTTCGGTGGCATGCACCTGAATGGCCTGACCGGTTTCCAGCGCCGTGCCGATCGCGTTGGTGCCGCAGGTCGCTTCGCTCCAATTGCTGCCGGGCAACAGGTGAGTCTTCTCCACCGCATTGCGCAAGGCGATCCTGGTGTCGCCCTCCAGACGCAACACGATGCCATCGACATCGGTCAGCACCATCACCGTGCCGGTTTCGAGCATGTAGTCGCGCGCCAGTGCCATCGTCGACGCGCCGGCATGGACCAGGCGGGTGCGATTGTCGAGCAGGCGCCGCAGCCGCTCCTCATTCATCGGCAGTGGAGCCTGGCTGCGTCGGTAATCCACGGCCGACTTCTGGCTCCGCCGCCAGGAATCGTTGATCGCGGGCCGAACCACCTGCCCGCCAGCGCCGGTCCCGGACAGGAAATGCTCCCAGCTCGTCAGGACGGCGCGCTCAATACCTGGATTCGCAAAAGCTTCCTCTGGCGTCTGCCCCAACACGCTTCCTCCTTTGACGCGCTGAGTGGTCCAAGAGTCTTCTTGTCTTGGTGAGTCTTGTTGTTTTGTCGGACCCGGGATTTTGTCGGCTGATTTTGAAACCATTCCGTGCCAACGCGCAACTGATATGGGGATCGCGGCGCAACTTTGGCGCGCCTTCGACCGCACTGCAAAAGTGAAGCCGGAGGCGCACCGATCATTGTGGCCTATTCCAGATCATGCTCAGGCTGCCTTGCGCCGGTGCAGGGTGTCATAGAAGGCCGTCTCGAAGCGCATATATCCGGTGAACGAAGCCGGATCGCCAAATGGCAGGATCTGGGTCGCCCAATAGCCGCCGAAGCCGTTCTGCCGGTCGATCCAGTAGAACAGGTTCGCAAGCCCGGCCCAGCCGAGCGCGCCTGCGGGGCGGCCCGTCGGGGCCTCCTCGTCATTGACCATGAAGGTGAACGACCAGGATTTCGACTGGCCCGGGAAGAACTCGGCATCGTTGGAGAGCGACTTGATCACCCCCGGTAGCGCCGTGACCTTGAGATCGCCGAGATGGTTCTTTTCCGCCATCGTCACGGTCTCCGCCTTGAGCACCCGGCCGTGCGGGCCGTTCCCGTCGTTCAACCACATCCGAATGAAGCGCATGTAGTCGCCGACCGTGCTGTAGAGGCCGTGCCCGCCCATATGGACCTCAGGGCTCGCCGGCAATTCGAAGTCCATCGACGTGAGCGAGCCGTCAGCGTTACGAGCGTGCACACCGGCGAGCTTGCCGCGCACGGCATCGTTGATCTCGAACGTCGTGTTCGCCATTCCGAGCGGCTTGAAG
>NZ_JBBIAR010000139.1:0-5734 GCF_054185165.1 Bradyrhizobium sp. UFLA05-109
TCGCAGTGATCGTCGCTTTCGAATGCCCATCGCAACCTCCAAGTCTGGTGTTGCGACGATCGATTGAATCCGCCTTGAACGCCACGATCTGAATGGTGGATCAAGCCGGCGCCAGGCCGCTGTGTCGCGATTGCCATCGCTAGGGCCGCCATTGGCAGTTCGGCGCGCAAATGATCCGCCATCGCCCAGCCGACGATTTTGCGGCTGTAGAGATCCATCAGCGTGGCCAGATAGAGCCAGCCCTGATCGGTCTGGACGTAGGTGATGTCGGCGAGCCAGATCTGGTTCGGCGCGGCGGCGATGAAGTTGCGCTCGAGAAGATTCGGGGCGATCGGGAAATCGTGACCGCTGTCGGTGGTCCGCATCCGGCGTGGCTTCACCATGATGGCCCTGATGCCATGGCGGCGCATCAATCGCTCGATGCGACCGCGGCTTGCCCCGCGGCCCTGAGCCCTCAACTCGGCATGGACGCGCGGGCTGCCATAGCGACCATTGGTGTCGCGGTGAACCCGCCTGATGTCGTCGACGAGCTCACGATTGGCGGCGGATCGCTGGCTCTCCGGGCGCGAGCGCCAGGCATAATAGCCGGCCGGCGAGACACCGAGCACGCCGCACATGATCGTCACCGGATAGTCGGCGCGGCGATCTTCGACGAAGCGAAATCTCATTTCGGAACTCCAGCAAAGATCGCGATCGACTTTTTTAAAATATCGCGCTCCATGCGCAGCCGCTCGTTCTCCCGCTGCAAACGCGCGATCTCCGCCGCATGGTCCGCCGACGGCAGCGTCGCCTGCGTTGTGGGGCGCCGCGTCGCCGCCGTCGGCTCCAGCCGGACCCCTCGCTGCTCCACCCACCGCCGCAGCACGGAATCGCGCAGGCCAAGCTCCCTGGCAACAGATCCGATCGAGCGCCCGCTCGACGCTACGAGATCAACCGCTTGCCGCTTGTAGTCATCCGTAAACGACCGACGTTGACGTCCTTCCATCCGACACCTCCTGGCTCTTCGAGCCTACTACAGGTGTCCATCAATTCGGAGGAGGTTCATAAGTCAGATCTAAAGTCTCGGTTTCGCCTGAGTCGCAAATGACCGCTCCGCCCTTACTTACCCTGGGACACCGGCAATGCCAGCACGGGGAATGTCCCCGTGCGCTACAAGCCGGTGCTTAAATGCTAGCGTGATTTTGGGGGCCGACGCAGGGGAAATAACATCGGCTTTAGGCGGCGACCGAACTCGTACGCGAGGGGGCGCAACTGATCACCTGCGCGTGCGGGTACTCGATCCGATACCAGGAAGCGGTCCGCGCCGCGGTAAACGTACCGGTGTTTCTATTGAGCCTTCTCCTCGCTCCCTTCCTCGAAAAGACACTCCCCCCGACAAAGCGCGCGGAATCATTGCAGCAAGCAAGTCTGCATTGACGCAGGACATGTTGGAAGCCGCCGGGCTGCGAGCCAACATCGGGCGCAGGGTGGTCGTCGCCGGACTGGAGGACAATAATGCTAGGGCTGCCTGGTGGATAGAGATACTTCGCGCTCGCCGATTCTTCACAGTTGAGACTGCGATGGGACCCGGTTCGGTGTCGATCAAAGCGGCCAATGGAAAGGCTTAGAGGCTCTCGTCGCTTTCTCTGTGAGGATGAGCGATTACAGATCGGCCCGCGACTCTGCTGTCCAGCTCCTCCGGTGGTCGCATAAAAACTGCGCATTCTCCTTTTCAAATGCCGAGTTACGAACGAATTAAGGCGATTAATGGGGAAGTGCAACGCTGAGGGTGCGATAGTATCGCGTAGTATGTGGACAGGAAAAAGACTGCGCCTCGTCTATCTTGCCGATCGACCCGAGGCGCTTTGGAACACTTAGACGGATCCGACGGAGCTAGATTGATGCAGAGTAACGCGAAGCCTGTCTGGGGGCTCGTCGAGGCTTACCAGTCGAAATTTCACGAGTTAAGCGACCGGATCTGGGACCATCCTGAATTGAACTACCAGGAGTTCTTCGCTCTGGGTGCGTACCGCGAGGCGCTCGCCTCCCAGGGTTTTTCGGTGACCGAAGGGTTGGCCGGCATTCCAACTGCAGTCATGGGCGAGGCTGGTGAGAGTGGGCCGGTGATTGCGATCCTTGGCGAGTATGATGCATTGCCTGGCATGAGCCAAGCGTCCGGTGTGGTGGAAGAGATGCCTCTCTCCCTGGGTGGCTCTGGGCATGGCTGCGGTCACAACATGCTCGGGGCGGCATCTCTCTTAGCTGCTAGCGCAGTCAAGGAATGGCTTGCGCAAGCTGGATTGCCGGGGCGGGTGCGTTACTACGGGTGCCCTGCCGAGGAAGGGGGGTCTGCGAAGAGCTTCTTAGTTCGCGCTGGCGCTTTCGACAACGTTGATGTGGCGATTTGCTGGCATCCTGCCGCCTTTACGGGTGTCTCGGTCCCTGTGTCCCTAGCATGCGCCGAGATGGAATTCACTTTCCACGGCCGGGCAGCGCATGCTGCCGCGATGCCCCATCTTGGACGCAGCGCGCTTGACGCGCTGGAGCTCATGAGCGTCGGGGTAAACTATATGCGCGAGCACATGCCGTCTTCGGCGCGTATCCACTATGCAATCGTCGACGGTGGCGGCATCGCGCCAAATGTAGTGCAGTCGCGTGCCGTAGTGCGCCATTTGGTTAGAGCACGCACTCTGGCCGAGATGTGGGAGCTGGTGGAGCGAGTCAAGAAAATCGCGGAGGGAGCGGCTCTTATGACGGAGGCGAAAGTAGAAATAAGGCAGCTTTCTGGTGAAGCAAATCTAGTGGCGAACGAGCCGCTGGAAGAAGCCATGCACGCAAATCTGGTTCAGCTGGGAGGGCCAGGATTCGACCAGTCGGATAGAGAGTTCGCCAGGAAGATACAAGGCACCTTCACGGCAGATGATGTCCGTTCTTCCTACAGTCGGTTGGGGCTACCGGCTAGTTCCGAATCTCTGTGCGAGCAGATCTATCCGCTACGTGGGGCTTCAACCGACACTATTGGGTCCACAGACGTGGGAACCGTTAGTTGGGTGGTTCCGACAGTACAGTGCCGGGTGGCATGCTTTGCGGTCGGAACACCGTACCACTCGTGGCAGCTCGTTGCTCAAGGAAAGTCGGCTGCCGCGCACAAGGGGATAACGCTCGCTGCCAAGGCTATCGCCGGCGTTGCAGCCGACGCGCTTTCCGATCCGGTCCTTCTTTCAGCAGCAAGGGACGCCCTCAAGGACTTTCGCAACCATAACAACTTCAACAATCCGATTGGGGCGGTAACAGAACCGCCGTTGGCCATGGCCGCAAGATAGGCGGCCTTGTAGAGGTAAAGTCCCAATGCCGGCCATCGGACTGCGGCCGGAGGCACAAGGAGAAAAAGTTCGGTGCGTATTGCGGACACGAACTGGATGCAAGTCGAGGCTAGGGCGCAGCGGGATGATCGCTGCATCCTGCCGCTCAGCTCGACCGAGCAGCACGCGCAGCTCTCGCTGTGTGTCGACTCGATTATTGCCGAGCGCATGGCCATCGAGGCGGCCGAGTCATTCGGGTGCCGGTGTTTTCAGTGATGCCCTACGGTTTTGCGCCCGATGACAACGCCTTCTGTCGCATCCTGTCGTCAATGGCCATCGTCGCAACGCGCCCCTCGGCGCCCTGCTCATCGAGCTGATGCGATCAAGTCCCACCGTTGATGGATTGCGCCGAAAACCTCCGCCAAGGTAGGGGGATCGATCCCTCTGGTAGTCATGCAAGCTGGATGGAGAACTTTCCGTGGACACGTCTCGCGAGCGCGCCAGCGCCTATGGAGGCCAAGCGTGCACTTGAGTGGGCGCGCTTATCGGCGACGGCTCGTTCGGGGGGCCTATCAGAATCCTGACGAGGCGATGCTCGCGCTCTGGGGTGTCGCCGTCGAGGAGAAGCGCGAAGCACTCGAAGGACCGTGGCCTCCCGCGGGTGAGGAGAAATCCGTGCTGTCCCATGATGATCGAGAGCTTCTAGGGCCAGATACACGTCCACAAGCGATTGGCCCGCAGACTGCTGAGCAATCGTGGCCCTCGCATAGAAGCCTTGGCTCGCGCGAAAAGCTTTACATTCCTCGCCGTACCCGCAATCGAAGCTCCAAATCTCTACTAGGCCAAAATCCTTGGAGGCAAATTTCTGTTCCATGTATTATCATCGCGGGCATCGATTAACTGCGCATCTGCTAGATCAACTTGTGATTAAGGAGCTAACGTGACCGCGTACCGCGGGCCAGTCTTTGACATGGCCGTAAAACAATTCGAGGTTATCGCGGATTATCTATCCATTCCGCAAGATGTCAGAGCACGGTTGTTGATGCCTAAGCGAGGGGTCACTGTATCCTGTCCAATTCACCGCGACGATGGCACCACAGCCGTCTTTGAGGGCTATCGTGTGCAACATCACCTCACACTTGGTCCTACGAAGGGTGGCACTCGTTTCGCAGCGAGCGTCGATCTCGGCGAGGTTGCAGCACTAGCAATCTGGATGAGCTGGAAATGCGCGCTGGTCGGCTTGCCGTATGGTGGCGCGAAGGGTGGAATTAATGTCGACCCGTCGAGCTTGTCCAAGCGCGAACTTGAAGCGCTTTCGCGTCGATACATGCAGGAAATGATTCCATTCGTTGGGCCTCATACGGATGTGATGGCGCCTGACATGGGCACGAACGAGCAGATCATGGCCTGGTTCATGGACACCTACTCGATGTATCAGGGACAAACGGTCGCTGAGATCGTCACAGGTAAGCCCGTCAGCGCGGGCGGAACCTTGGGGCGACGTGAAGCGACAGGCAGGGGTGTGGCGCATTTGGTCCGTCGCGCCGCGGATAAACTAAGGATCCGTCTGAGCGGTGCAACCGCAGTCGTCCAAGGATTTGGCAACGTCGGTTCGGTCACAGCGCTCGAACTCTACAACAAGGGAGTCAAAGTCATCGCGGTAAGCGATCACACCGGCGGTCTCTATCGTCCTGCCGGCCTCAATATTCCAAAATTAGTTGAACATGCTGCTTCGCGAGGAAGCTTAGAGGGCTACTCCAACGAACTCAATTTAGATTCGGCGGACATTTTGTCGTTGCCGTGCGATGTACTTGTTCCGGCTGCGGTCGAACGAGTGATAGACGCCAGAGTCGCCTCCGATCTGCGCTGTCGCATCCTTGCCGAAGGCGCTAACGGACCGACCACACCCGAAGCTGATCAAATCCTGGACAAGCGTCGGGAAGAAGTCTTTTTGATCCCGGACATTTTGTGCAACTCGGGAGGAGTAGTAGTTAGCTACTTCGAGTGGGTACAGGACCTACAGCGGTTGTTCTGGGAGGAGGAAGAGGTAATGCGGCGCGAGTATCAAGTCTTAGACCGAGCCTTAGACCAAGTGTTAGCACGCGGCGAGCGCGACAACGTGTTCAACCGGACCGCAGCGATGGCCATCGGTGTGGAGCGCGTACGTGGAGCAAAGGAGACACGTGGGCTGTTCCCATAGCATCCTCATTGCTGCTCATACGTTCGGTACACTAATCGGTCATGGGTTCCGCGTTGAATGCACACCCGGTTGACTGCAAGGCAATCCCGCCCGAAGGTCCAATGTAGCCAGAAGACGCGGAGTTTAGGCGGGCGCGGTCGAAGAGCAGGGATTGGGCCTGCGCACAGGCGGAGCGCCCGAGCCCGACCGTCGCCGCCAGCGACAGTGTCAGGATCAGCCGCGCAGGGCGCGCATCGGGTAGGGGGCGGCGATC